>CAZNVG010000052.1:0-2725 GCA_964576475.1 uncultured Candidatus Saccharibacteria bacterium
ATCTTTGACCACCCTCTGCTCGTAGATGCATTTTTACTTCAATGTCATTATACTTCTTGCCGGTGAGCTGAGGGGCGGGCTGTTTAACTATTAATCCCCAATTCATTTCTTATCTTCTTGTTCGCTTTCGCCTAAGTGGTCCTTAGCGAGCTTGTTGATTTCTTCTTGTTTTTTAAGTAGCTCCGCATATTCAGTGAGCCATTCGCTCCTACTACTCATACTCTTAACAATATCTGGAAGATTCATCTTATTCTGGATCTCTGTAGCTCGATCCTTCTCTTCATCAGTTGCAGTATCGGATGCTATCTTCGCGGAAATAACGCTCAGCTCGACTAGTGTATCATCTCGGACTTTCAAAAAGTTTTGGTATGCACGGATAAATCGAGGTACATATGCCGCCGCTTTCTGTGTAAAAGTGTCTCTCAGGATAATCTCATCAAATTGAGAAAAATGTGTTTCGAGTGATTCATCCTGGGGAAAGGCGGTAACTCCATAAATCGGCATTTGTTTATAGCTCTTCCTCAATTGCTCAACGAGCTCACTCCCTTTATAGCCTACAGTGCCGCCCGAATCGTCAGGAGATTCCCCGAGTCTTTCATCTATCAGAAGTATAGCTACATTCTCACCGTCTATAAAACTAGAGTAGGCTTCGATATCAGCCAACGGCGCGGTACTAATAACGCCCCATTCTGTTTGGTCCTCATTTGACAGTACGTCCTCAATTACGCTCTGTACGGCGAAACGAGCTGAAGCTTGGTCGTCAACGATTGCGATCTTATTCATAAGTTGTTCGGTATCCAGACCTTAAACTCTGCGCCACCTAGACTTGATCTTGGAGATACGTCGCATCTGCCGCTTAACTCCTCAACAGTCGATTTAACAATGCTCAAGCCTAGTCCGGTACCCTCCTCGTGTCCATATTTGTCTTTCCTGGTGGTAAAGAGCGGCCGCCATATTTCGTCCATCATCGTTTTGTCTATCCCAGGCCCACTATCAGAAACAGATATTTCAAAACCATTTGAATCACCCAGATCTTTAGCCTTGAGCTGTATCATAATTTTCCTAGTACTATTGTTTTGAGTACACGCCCAAAGAGCATTCGATAGTAGATTAAGAACAACTGACTCTATGTCCATAGCAAAAGTTTTTGCCTGAATTTCGGCTAAATCAGTATTTATATCTATACTAAGCGAGGAGATTGTGTGGCTAATTTCATCTACAATATGTCCTATTACTTCGTTGACGTTGAGAATACGTTTGGTACGTTTGTCCCGTTTAATCCGCATTAGCCCAAAAGCACCCCATGCATCGACTTGGTCGGCAAATTTCACTGCTTCCTCAAGATGTAACAGTGCCTTATCAACTTGAGGACCCTTCTTGAGCCTCAGCTTCGATATTGCAGCATACGTGTTTGACTTAAATAGAGATATAGCGGTCTGGGTTTCGTGGCCAAAGACAGCCGATGCAATCCCTACTGTTGCAAGTCCGCTTAGTGCGCGGTCTTTGTCGAGAAGCTCAAGAATAACCTCTTCTTTTTCTACCGCCCTTTCTGCAATCTTACTGACTTCCTCGATTGAAGCCTGGAGTTGCTCAGGGCTAGTATTAGGATCGGCGGCTTGCTCCATTAACTTACCGATACCACTATTTAGGTCGGACAGGTCATCTTTAAGATCTTCCGCTTGCTCTACTTTAGGCTTAGTTGATTTCTCTTTAGGGCCATCGGCAACTGCTTGTTCGTGTCTGTACTTTTCTAAAAGTGCAACACATGACGTAGCAAGTGCCCTAAGGTCAAAGAATGCATCGTTTTCAACCAGTCCTTCGCGAGCTGCACCATCGTAGAGGTTTGGATTAGTATCCCTACCTATTGATATGGCACCAATTAACTGACTGGAGGCTATCTTATATGTAGGCCTGTTCAGACCGGCAGGATCACGCTCTTTTCGTCTCGCAAGCTGTAGCCAGTCGCCTGCCATTTCATTGTTGTAGCCATATGGTTTTACACTTACATTATCTCTGTAGATTTTGATGCCGAGATTCTTGTCGAGAAATTGTCTGAGCCCTTTTGTACTTAGTCCTTTCTGTTCAAGCAGTGGATTACTAGCTGTTCTTGGATAGAAAAGTATCTGTAACCTGACGGGGCCACACCGCAAATTATCAGCACCCGACTCTTGCGTGTTAGTCCTATGACTTAATTGCTGCCATTGTATGGTGTGTTCTGATACGACCTCCGACTCTTTAGACCTATCCGTGATTTTATAAATTACAGAATTTGTAGGTTCTTCATATAAGGCATCAATGGATAGTTCTGCAACATCAAAGTATTGCGATTCAATAATCCCGTTTAAATCCGGAAGTAAGTAGTTGCTGAATTTTATTTTAAAATCATTTGTTTCGGCGAAAGGCGAGACAAGTGATACTAATTCACTATATGCTTGCTCAATGTCACTCATTAACCAAACATGCCTCAGATTTTGAATTACTATCTCAGTACCATGCTTCTTATTGTGGCCAGCAAAATCATATGTCGTTGCCACATCTAGGTTTACATCAACATCGGTTAGGTTTTTACCTTCAACATCAAAATCATTCCAATTCACAACTAGGCGCTGCGCATCAGAACCATCTTCCTTTGAGCGTAAATCCAGAACAGCCCCTAGCCGATCCGCCGACAATCGGCCTATGCCTTTCTCGCCAGTTTTTCTCCTATTACTTGCGGAGTGCTTCT
>CAZNVG010000052.1:2735-7047 GCA_964576475.1 uncultured Candidatus Saccharibacteria bacterium
CGTCGTCGGCAATTCTAATACTGTCCTCGCGAATATCTACTTCGACTATCTTGGCGTCTGCATCATACCCATTCTTAATTAGCTCAAGTAGAGCCGTGGTGGGATGCTTAATGCTCTCGCGACCAAGCTGAATAATTGCTCGTGCGTCAACACTGAAATGTAAACGTGTCGAATCTGTAGACATATATTATATATTATACTTCACTGCTGCTAATTTCTTTCTCATCTACCATTGAGTTACCGTTGGAACAAACAAATTATAAAATAATGAAGGTTCGGTTTATTACACCAGGACGCAAACTATTCCTGTTAACCTATAACTTCTGGAATATGAACAGATGTTCGTGCATAATCAACAAGAAGTTGCTTTCTTGTGATTTCTTAACCCAAAAACCTGTTGCCTTGCAGTTAAATTGACGCTTGATAATATCCTCTTTAAGCGTAAAACCAGCTTTAAGAAAGCGCTCCATGACCTTGAATGCCATAGGTTGATACATTTTGTTTCGTCGAGTATCGCCAATCAAAATGGCGCAGTATTTGCTCTTTTTGAGAACTCGATAGAGTTCTTTTGCAACCTTTTCCATTTCATCAGCAAATTTGTCGATGTCATGGATATTTGACAAGTCATCGTCCAACTTGCCGTCGCTGTATTTGATAATGTCGGCATAGGGCGGGTGTGTCAGTATGAAATCTATACTTTCATGGTTTGCCTTATGGAGATCGCGTGCGTCACGTTTTATGATTTTCTGCCAGGCATCATTGTCTACTTCAAAATTAAGTGATGTACGTGTTCTTTCTAAGGCAACTTCGTTTACATCGGAACAAATTATGTGACGATTGAGGATTTTAGCTTCAATAGCAGTTGTACCCCCGCCTATCATTGGATCGAGCAAGACGTCGCCCTCGTTTGAATAGCGAAGGATGAGATTACGTGCCACCTCGGGTGACCAGTTACCCCGCCAATCTGATTTGTGCGTTGCCCAATTGCCACGACGTGGAAATGCCCATACTGTTGTACATTCCAGCTCAAACTCGTCGGGATGTAGCTTTTTTACCTTGTCGCTCATTACCAGGATAAATCGTTAAGTGTGCCGTCTTCAAGCATAGTTAAGTTGAAAACATAGTCATTGTGGTTAAAAGTTTCCTCAAGCGGTCGTTTGGTTGTATGCCAACCAAGCCCATCCGTTACCCATATAAAATCAATATCCTGAACCTTTAGCTCATCGTAAAGACTGCGGAATTCTCCACATACAGCTTTCAATTTTGAGCCACCACCATTATAGAAGTTTGTCTCGAAAAGCTTGAGCTTACCACTCACTGGATTGTATACGGCAAAATCAAAGCTTCTCTCTGACTTATCAACTTTGACCTCAAACCCCCATTTCGCCTTGATAGCGCTTGAACGAGCCTGAGGCAAATACTCGAAATTATGCAGTTTACAAAAATCTTCGATAAAGATACCTGTAATCTCTTCCATGAGAGTGCCGCCACGATTCTTACGACCATTGCTATCCAGGCCAACTTCTACGCCGATGACATAATCAACGAGATTCTTGATACCGTCACGCTGAAACAGCCTTGCGAGACCTGATTTATCTAGAAAATCATAATACTTACTGGCGTCTTTTTCTGTTCCTAGGAAGTCATAGAAGTCCGAACCTCTGGTTTCTCTATCGTATACTTCCAATCTTGAATCCCGAACAGCAAGCAGGGCAGGGATAACCTTCACGATATCGGGGTTTGATTCATATAGTGTATAAAACTCGCCACGCAAGTCGTCCTTACCAAGCAGATAGTTCAGTTTATTCAGTGCTATCTCAAACTCTGCGCTGTTTGAAAATACCTTGCGCCAGTTTACGAAATAGTCCCATGTTTTGATTGAGCTCTTGAAAGTTGATACTAAGCGGTTAAAGTCTTTCGTCATAATCTAATAATTCGTCACAACTATTTCTGTTATTTTACCACGTCCAGAGCCCTTTGAATTGATAGCACGGCCAGCATTAATTGTATTGATTGTTACGCCTTTAATGCCCGAGTACAAGTCGTTGATAAATGGCGTGTCGGAATTTGAAAGCATCACGAAGCAGCCTCGTTCATGTAGTTTGATGAATGTATCGCGGAGTTCTGTTTGTTCTTTCTCTAAAAACCCTTCTGATGTGTACGCAGTAAAGGAGGAGGTGCGATTAAGTGGGTAATATGGTGGATCAAAATACACAAAATCACCCTCTTTTGCAGACTTCAGTACAGCTTTATAATCTTGATGTTTTATGGATACGTTCTTCAGATCGGTTGATACCCTGCGGAGGTTCTCCTCGTCACAAATCACGGGATTGTTATAACGCCCAAACGGCACATTAAATTGCCCTTTCTTATTGACACGATATAGACCATTGAAGCCAGTACGATTGAGAAATATGAAGCGTGAAGCAATCTCAATATCCGATAGCTCGTTGATATCTTTTGCTCGTACCTCTAGGTAGTAGTTCTTATCGTAGATATGCTTCTTAGCGAGGCTATGAGCTCTTCAACGCTATTTTTTGTAACGTTATAAGTAATGACAAGCTCCCTGTTAAGATCTGAAAGCTCCGCTTTCTCCGGAAGTAAGTCAAAGAAGACTGCACCGCCGCCCACGAAAGGTTCGTAGTATTTATTTGTCATTGGGTCAAAGAGCTCTGGTGGATAAAGGCCAAGTTCACGAAACTGCCTTAACAACTGGCGCTTGCCGCCAACCCACTTCACAAATGGTTTTGGCTTTTGATCAATAATAGTTCGTGCATCTTCGATACTATTGTCTGTTCCGGCCAACCGAAGGATACGCCGCGCATAGATGAGGTTGACGTCAAACGTACTAGCTATACCATCAGCAGTCATAGTCCTGGTAGTCATCTTCCCTCCATCCAAAACACTATTATGCTTCTGATTATATCATCGTTTCTGACCGTAGAGCGTGTATAAATATTGGTCGCTATACTCTGAATGATTTTCCGCATAGTTGCTACTCGCTTGATTCAAGTCGTCTACGACGCTCGTCGAGGGTCTCGCCTTCATATGACCAATAGTCTGTTCCGGCGACACCGTATTTATACCCCAGTATTTCTTGTGCAGCGAGCGAGAGACTTGTGTGTTTGCCATTGAACTCAATACTCTCAGAGCCAGTGCGTCCGATAACCCGGGCTGTTATGGTCTCGTCACGGCTAAAATACAGTGTTGAGCCAAGCGGGATATCGACCATATCAAAATTGAAGCGACTTCGTATTTGCCGGGCTTCATCGAGAGCACGTTGGTCTTCCTGCGAATCTACGATGTCATGAGATGGTGTGATGTCTTCTATCTCCGCAAGCTTTAAGGCTGCAACAACACGCTCTGGGTCGATATTAAAGAATTCACGACGGGGGTTAACTCTGCTGTCGTCAAACGCATCATGAAGTTGATGCTCTGCAAATGCCGCATCTCGGACTGTACACGCGTAGAAGACAGTGAATGGAAGCGGCACGCTTGTTGACGAGCTCAGGTCGCGTACGCGCTGCTCAAGGTCAGTATTTGTTTTGCCGATTTTCACATAGCCAGGCATGGCTTCATTTGTAAGGACGTATATTATTTCACTCATCTTATTCATAAGTATAGTACATAAGAGTTCTTCACTTCACGTAATCTTCCAGTATACGTACCGAGCGAAGCCATCAAGGTAGTACAAGTCTCCACCTTGACGGCTTCGCCATGCGGCACCGCCTTTTGTCTCCGTTACGTAAAGTAAAGGAGAAATATCATGAACGTAGCAGAAATAGCACAAACTGTAACCACCGAGTATAACGGGTGGAGTAACTACGAGACGTGGGTTGTCAATCTGTGGATGACGAACGATATTCGTTACTATGAGGAACTTTGCAGTATCGTATCGTCCGAGGATGATTTATACGACAAAGCTGAGGCACTCGAAGACTTCATCCGTTTCGAGTATGACGGCCCGTCTTCAAGTATCTGGACATACCTCATAAACAGCTCGCTAGCCGAAGTGAACTGGCGTGAGATCATCGAGAATAACCAGGAGTAATCCTGCACGTCCTGAGTATGACGGTAAAAGGCTCCTTATCCCTATAGTCTTATATATTACGCTGTGACTTACCACTTTTTTAATTAGTAATACTAGTATGCAACTTTATTATCGGTAATGCTTGCAATCTCACATTACGCACAACAGAATGACTGGCATGAAACATCACAAATCCATACAACTACGTGTGAGGAAAGCAACTCACCGCCAAGTCATGGTCACGGCTTATTCGAACGGGATGACGGGAGCTGAATTTATACT
>CAZNVG010000053.1:0-6951 GCA_964576475.1 uncultured Candidatus Saccharibacteria bacterium
ACCGTAACAATAACCCTCACCATAGCCAGTGATTCAGAATATTATAATGCCTACACTCAAACAGTTACCCTAACCATAGCAGACAACGATGAACCCGAAGAATCAGCACCTGAGAATACTGCGAACAACTCAACAAATACCACCACATCTACGGGTGGACAACCTGCACAAACATCAACGGGTACCGCGCAGCCTACTACATCAGACGCCAGTGACTCCGAAAGTACCTTACAAATTATCAACCTCGAATCGTTTGCCGAGTACAAGACCACCGGAAAAGGGCTATCGGTTAAGAAGGGTCAAGTGGTGTCGTTTATGGTTAAGGGGGAAGAGCATACGGCAACCATTGCTGACTTTGTTGAGGATTGGGCGAACATCACACTGGCCAGCGCCCCCCAAGTAATTCGTCTCAACGTTGGTGAGACTAAAAAGTACGATGTAAATAACGATGGGGTTCTTGATGTAGCTATCACTTTTCGCGGTGCGGTTAATGGGTTAGCTGACATCATTTTCAAACACCTCTCAGCGGCAGAAGTGACCACTCCGCCACTGGCTCAAAATACTGACAGCGAGCCTAGTACATCTAGCAATAACATCATGGGGTTGGTTATTGCTTTAGTGCTACTCATTGCGTTAGCGGTTATTGCGAAAATAAAAAGGGCACGCAGGGCTAACGCCACTACAAGTTCGTAGTCGAACCATCAATTAAAAGAGGAGTGGGATACTGTGAATATATGGCAGGGGTGGAGGGACTCGAACCCCCGGCCTACGGTTTTGGAGACCGTCGCTCTAGCCAGCTGAGCTACACCCCTATGCTTATGAACGAAACAATTATATCAGATGACGCTCATGTATTCTGCGCAAACCGAAAAATCGTGTGCTGGCATATATTTTGATATACACTAGGTACATATGCAAAAGTTCAGACTCAAACGACCTACGCTGTTCCTCATGCTTGGTAGCCCAGGCGCAGGCAAATCATTCTTTGCTCGACAAATTGCTGAGCTGTTACACATAGGTCATATCAGCGGCGACCGTATACGATATGAGCTTTTCGAGAACCCCCGCTACGACGAATCAGAAAACGAAATAGTTCTACGAATTATGGATTACATGACTGAAGTCGCACTTAATGCAGGTATGAGCGTGATCTACGACGATATCGGCATCGCGGACTACACTGAGCGCCTCAAACGCCGTCAGATGGCTGAAAAGTCCAAAATAGTACCATTAACACTCTGGGTGCAAACCGATCCGGCCACAGCGTTTCAACGCGCCAACACACGAGACCGAAGACGCTCGGACGAAAAGTATTCACGTTCAATAGATAAAGAAACATTCGACCGTCTGCAAAGTAAATTAAAACAGCCCCAGTTTCGTGAGACTTTTGCTGTAATCAGCGGCAAGTTTGCGTTCAAAACACAAGCGATTGCCTTCATAAAGAAGCTTAACGAATTCAAGATGCTAGAGGAAACGCCGCTCGAAGAAACACGCGCACAACTGCCTCCGCATCGACCCATAAGTACTCCGAAACGCGACATAAACACGAGACACATAAGAATTCGGTAAACACTCGTGACGACAACACAGAAAAAAATAGACCACCCAGACTTGGGGAGAATGACGCTTCAAAAGGTCGCTCGATCACGTCATATTAGATTGAGAATCCAGCCTGACGGAGCGGTGCTCGTAACTATGCCGAGCTACGTTCCATTTGCAGCCGCTTTGAAATACGCCGAAGCGCAAGCCGATTGGATACTAGAAAACAGAACAGAGCAGCCCGAATTCATAAGTGGCGACAAACTGGGTATTAAGTATTACTTCGAGTTTGTACCACGAAACATATCGCGTATCGCTACTCGCAGAGTCGGTCATAAGCTTGTAATTAACTATCCGTCCTCGATGTCTGTGAAAGACCTCGATGTACAAGAGGCCGCGCGAAAGCTTGCCATTCGTGCGCTCAAAAAAGAAGCCGAAGAATATCTGCCCGATTGGCTTGCAGGCATGGCTACAGAACATGGCTTCTCGTATAACTCGGCGAAAGTGAAACAACTCCGATCTCGATGGGGTAGTTGTTCATCTCAGCGAGATATAGTCCTCAATATTTTTCTAATGAAACTTCCTGATGAGCTTATTGAGTATGTACTGGCGCACGAACTTACTCACCTCAAACATATGAACCATTCTGCAGCCTTCTGGGCGACGCTCAGTGAAGTCGTACCTGATGCCAAAGCGCGGCGTAAAGCACTCAAGGAATTCAAGCCAGCACTGTAATAGACAAAACGCTTGTGCCATAATGGTGGAAATGGATTCCGCGACACCAACACCGACCTCTATAAATGAAATGAGATTTCGTCTGCTCATAAATAGTATGAGCGACGCAGTCATGACCGTTGAAAGTACGGGCAAGATCAGTCTTTATAACGCAGCCACGCTCGATTTACTCAACCGCAACACTTCTGTGGAGGGTCACAAGCTCAGCGGCATTATTAAGCTCGTCGATAAAGACCGTAAAGCGGTCAATATTAATGAACTACTCCCATCAATCAAGGGCGCACTGACGAGCAGAGAATATATGCTGAAAATGGATGATGACAAATTTGACGACGACGATGAGTACATCAACATCTATCTAAATATAAATCCCGTCTACACCGGCTATGGCCACACTGAGGAGAGAAGTTACATAGTCCTTTTGCGCGACATAACCAAGGAAAAGTCACTCGAAGAAGAGCGCGACGAATTTATATCAGTAGTAAGCCATGAGCTGCGCACTCCTATTGCGATTGCTGAAGGCAATGTTGGTAATGCTCAGTTCATAGCCGAGAAAGAAAATGCGAACAAAACGATTCAGGAAACTCTCGGCGTGGCACATCAACAGATTTTATTCTTATCCGATCTCCTCAACGACCTAAGCACGCTATCGCGAGCAGAGCGCGGCAAGCTAGAGGTCACGCTTGAGTCCATCGATATTCGACACTTACTTGATGATTTACTGTCTACGTACTTACCTGATGCAGCCAAGAAAGGTCTGAAGCTAAGCGTTAAACATGATAAAAAACTCCCCAAAATAACTAACAGCGAGCTCTACGTACGCGAAATACTACAGAACTTCATTACCAACGCCATCAAATACACTGCTGAGGGAAAAATTGAGATAATCGCTACGCCTAATGGTACTCATGACGTCGATGTCAGTATCAAAGACACGGGCATAGGCATGAGCACGCATGACTTGAAGCATATATTTGAGAAGTTTTACCGTTCGGAAGACTACAGAACCCGTCAAAGCTCTGGGACTGGACTGGGTCTATACGTCACTAAGAAACTAATTGAAATGACTCATTCAACACTCGATGTACAGAGCAAACTAAATCACGGCTCAACATTTACAATCACACTTACTTCGCTGAGTCCGGAAGATCAGGCAACGAAGGAATCGTCTGAAGCTGCATAGGCGCACAAACATTTCTTCCTTTCCATAGCACCTCAGAAAACTCATACTTATACATAGAAACATTCAAGAGAACCAATTCAGCAAACATAATAAACGGCATGTTGAAAGCAGCTATAGGCCAGAGTCGAGGTATGGATGCATAGTAGCTTGCAGCATGCAGCATAAAACCTATCACCAAAGCTAGGCACCACAACGATCGCGCAACCGTATCCTGAGACAAGGGCACACCCAGCCAAGGAGCTATGAATAGCAATCCAAGTACAAGCGAGGCAACACTCGTGCGCGCGATACTACGGTGTAGTAGAGGGTATAGGTTGCGAATTTCAGTTTCCACTTGCGAGCTTAGTCTTTTGCGAGTTGTCAGTCCGTAGCTGTGATCGCTTACAAGGAACCTGTAGGTACCTTTTCTGGCACACCATTTTGCAAAATACGACTCCACTGCCGGCGCGGACTTAACCGCTTTAAACCCACCGGAAGCCAGCAAAACATCCTTACGAATGACCCAGAAGCTACTTAACGTCGCGGGATTAGTGCGTGATCGAGGTAAAACAAGTTGCCAAAAATTTCGTGGCAGCAACAGAAGGTTCGCAAACATATCAATATGTCTACGTTTTGGTAATACCGATACCATGTCGTATCCTCGGTAGCGCATCAATTCTATAATATCTTGTAGCGTCTTAGGCGATACATGGACGTCTACCCCAGAAAATGCGATATATTCGCCGGCAGATTCTTCAAGCAGAATATCGAGCGCTTGATTTTTTGGTTGCCAATCGGACTTGGGAACTTCACCTTTAATAAAACGAACACCTCGTTGGGCAAATTTCTTAATTTCTGGCACTGTAGCGTCCGAGGAGCAGTCATCCAGAACTAATATTTCAAGTTTTGGATAGGATGAGGCGAGAGCTAGCTCTAAAGTCACACCTATCGCATGCTGCTCATTCCTCGCAGCGTATGCCACCGTTAGACTCGGCAGTTTATTGCTAGGGATCGATACCTTTGACAAACTTCGCGATCGCCACATGTTCACAAGCATTGAGACTGCCAGCAATAGCAGGGAGGAAGTGCAAAATCCAGCGAGCAGTCTACTGACTAGCGAAACATCGTTACCTAGAAAACCCTGCAAACTTATACAACAAACCATAACTGCAAATAGCCCCGCCTGGTCACGAATGAGCACTGCGCGAAGTCGACTTTCTAATGCATCGTGATGATACACTCGCATAAGACTAAGCAGCATATAGAGATGTTGCAAAACAATTAGTACGCTCAGCCACGGACTGCCGAATATTGCCGCCAACGAAGCGCCGATCAAAATCAACATAAACCCAATAGGCGCAACAACTCTGCGCACTCGCCAGATACTATCAAACCGCACAAGCAAACCAACAGCCACAAGTATGCCGATCTCGACACTAAACCACACCAAGAAGTTCATATTCATTTGGCTCAATAATACCATAAGCAATGTGTGCATTTACCAGATTGACGAGCAACACTTTATGCGCTACTATTGACCTTGACCACCTACATTATCTGTAGGTGTTTTTAATTAAGAAAGATGCATTACACATATGGTGAAACGCCCACAGTCTGCGAAACTCAAACTTCGAAGAGCCAAGAAAGCTGATCTTGTTGTTAAAAAACAGCGACGCACAACGACGTTTAGTCGCGCATTTAGTCGTTGGTGGCACAGTGGCTGGGATCCGGTCAAAACCACATTAGGTAAGTCCGTCGACGTACCAGCGCCCAAAGGAAAGCTGGGGCGAAAACTAAACACCAGAATTCGTGCACCGAAGTATTTCCGAGAAGCATGGGCTGAAGTTAAAAAAGTACAGTGGCCAACACGTCGCGAAGCATGGCGACTAACATTTGCCGTGTTTTTGTTTGCGCTCTTTTTCGCAATCTTCACCGCAGTAGCCGATTATGGATTCAGTAAAGCAGTAGAAAAACTACTCGTAAAGTAAGAAAGGTACACCTAAATACAATGACCTCTAAAAGATACGACTCAGCAAGTAAACTCTGGTACGCCATCCACACTTATTCTGGCTACGAGGAAAAAGTCGCAGAGTCAATTCGCCAACGAGCAGACTCTCTAGACATGAAAGACAAGATTTTCGATGTACTTGTACCTAAGGAAAAGCAGATCGAAATCAAGAACGGCAAGCGAAAAGTTGTTGAGAAGCGAATATTCCAAGGTTATGTTCTTGTAGAAATGAAGCTTACAGAAGATGCATGGTACATCGTTCGTAATACTCCAAACGTTACCGGTTTCGTTGGCACGGGCATTGAACCTACGCCAGTTAGTAAAGATGAGATGGACAAGATCAAGAAGCGTATGGGCGTCGAACAGCCTAAGTATCAAATGGATTTCAAAGAGGGCGAAGTTGTTTCTATTGTTGACGGTCCATTCAAGGGCTTTGACGGTGCGATCAACGAGATAGATCAAGCCAAGGGCAAGCTAAAAGTATTGGTTAACATGTTTGGCCGAGAAACGCCTGTTGAGCTCGACTCACTTCAAGTCAAACGAGTCTAGTTACGATAGTGGAGAGTGCTGAGGGCTCGTGTCCCGCGAATGATAGGGCGCAGCTCGTTCAAGAACTAGTTGAAATACTAGAAAACACTAGCGAATCAATAGCCATGCAGCAGCTGGCGCAGCGTGTTTTGTGCAAGGTAGGTTACGAGACAATAGATGACGCATTAGCCCTATCATCATTTGACTGTGCGCGCTGCGCAGGCAAGATCATTATGCGCATCGAGAACGGGCGCGGACAACTTGATATACCAGAAACCTGTCTCTAATCACCATCAAATAGACACTTCGGCCATTCAGTTATAGAATAGGATCACATAAGGAGACCGACCTATGTTTGGAAATAAAACAACCGAGAATACAGCTACGCATAATAAAAACCCTATTAAGAGCATTCGACGCAGTCTTGTGGCGGTCGGACTAGGCGCCACGACGCTAATGGGGTTCATGATCCACGATTATCATGAAACACATAACTGGGAAGAATCTACAACTGAGACAGGTGCCGAAACGACTTTTAGTAATTACCTAACAAGCGTAACGGTGAAAGAAGACGCCACGGGAAGAATCGAATCAATAACTAGCGCACCAGCACCCGAGCTTTACCTTATAGCTGGCGTGCTTGCAGTCGACGCACTAATCGCTGCCAGTGTAGTCAAATTACGTAAATCACCCGAAATTATCACAGAATCGGGAGCATAGGGAGTACTCGCCTTCAATGAATTCGCATCAACCCACGAAAGAGAACAACTACAGATTGTTCGCCAGAAGCTAGCAGAAGCTGCCATCACATCAGTTATGGTAGGCACGGAATCATCTCACTATACTGGTGAGGATTATTTGTCGCAGTTTCAAAAATTTGATTTCTCTGGCTTTGTCACCCATTTACTGAGGCAATTGCTGGAACAACACGAACTTCATGTACCATCAGATATTCGTCACGCCAATGAGTATTTCGATA
>CAZNVG010000054.1:0-2934 GCA_964576475.1 uncultured Candidatus Saccharibacteria bacterium
ACGGTAGTGGTAAGTCTTTAAACTCGTTAGGAGTTAGCTCCAGTACGCCACCTCCATAATATCTTCCCATGAGTTCGGCGTATATAAAGGTAAATGTATTATAGAACGAAAATGTTAGGTTCTTTAAATCGTACCCTTCCTTCATGCGAATTCGATAGAATGCATCCGTTACATACGCATCACCCTCATTGATAATGACGCGCGGGTAAAGATGAGATCTTTTTGTGAAAAAAGCCTCAGATGACCAGACTGAGGGCACCGCATACCAATTGTCTCGTAATAGCATCTTATATCGCTGATGGATGCCTTCTTGCTCACCCTTCTTAAGATACTCTCTGTGGCTCTTAGGGAATTCAGTCTTAGGCTTATCAGGAAGGTCTACGAACAAAATTTCTGATCCTTCTTGTTCTTTTTTGTCGAGATCAGCCTTCGTAAGCACAACTGCAGGAAACATGGACGAGCTCTTTTTGATAGTGGGTTTCGTAACATCCCTCAAAGAATACTTATCCACCTCATGACGATTAATGATGAAATAGTCGTTCGCCGCAGTTACTATGCCGGCGCCAGAATCACAGTTATCTCGAACGGTTTTAGGTTTAATCACTTCATTATAGAGATAATCAAGAAATTCAAGCTCCTCGCCTGTAAGTGCGTAATTCGTCCACTTATTAAGAGTGCTGCGCTTGGTGTTGCTACTATCTGGAGTGATCTTTGGCTCATCAAGATCTTTCTCGTTATTAATATGCCAGAACTCGGCTTCATCTCTTTTGCCATACCCTTTAGAACATATCAGAATAACCACGTCTTGCTCGATATCATCAAACTTCTTGAATGCGAGCCAGTTGAATGTAAATATCTCGACTCTATCAAAATCCCTGAGCAGCATCTCCCTTATCTCCTCGGAATACTTTACCTGCAGTAAATCCGTAGGAAGTACAAAAGCAATGACACCTCTTTCCTTTAGTGAGTCTTTAGCCCCTGCCAGAAAGCTAGTCCATAAGTTTTTTGGATTTATATCACGCAAGCCCGTTGCTTTATGCACCTCTGCACATAGTTCGCGTTGATCAGGTTCCATATTTCGCCTTCGTACATATGGCGGATTACCGATAATTAAATCATATTTTTTGTTGCTAGAGAGAAAGTATTTTAGATAGTCATCTTGTATGATATCGACACTTCCTTTTGATTTGTCGTATTTTTTGCTCTTTTTTTTCGTCTCTCGCGCTACGTCGGGGTCAACTTCTACAGCATCAATTTTTAGTTTTGGAACTTTGAGCTCATATTTGTCACCGTAGTAGTTCCCATTTAGCAGGGAATTCAAAAACATACCTCCGCCGACACTCGGTTCAAGTACATCGAGTGTCTTGCGACCGAGCTCGTAGCCACTCCCTTTTTCGCCAAAAAGACGATAAACTATATAGTCAGCGAGTCTCTCTGGGGTGTAGTACGAGCCAGTGTTTTTCTTTGAAATTACGATACTCATACCACCTCGTTATGATTTGCCCCGATATATTCGATGTATCGCATGAACTCGTCATCCAAATCCGCAATCAAGTCGTTCACCTCCTGGCGGTAGTGATTGTTTTTTGCTAGATTTCTCCTGATACTTTGGAGTCGTTTTTTGCATTCATGCAGTTCATCAACTCTCCAATATAGCTCATATCGAAAAAGATTGAGCTTTAATTTATCGATCATAAACGCAGCTATACTGTTTCCGTTTTTTGCTAATATCCTGCCAGTGTCTGTGCGAGTAAAATAATTATTGTAATCATCATTGCATGGCTCTAATAACCCCGTTAATCCATCATCCGAAAGCGGTTTTGTGGGGTCATCGGTAACCCATAGATTATCTTTAGCATTATTTACCTGTGGGCATGCGTAGACCAAATTTGAGTACACTCTTTCGAGATCTGTAAATGCCCTGTCTTTCGCATCATTACCCGTATTTGGTCTTTGTGGCGCAAAGTGGTCTACCTGAAATTTTACCCCCCACCAGACATCGCGACAATCAGTATAGCCACATCTGCTATTAAAATCACGCTTTAAATCATCACGGTAAGTAGTATGGGGTCTGCCATTGACAATTTCTGCACGACGAGATGGGTGCTGTTTTCTAAAATCAGGCATCAGCTTCAATCTTATCTAGCAATGTTTTCGTCTTTGCGATTAGCGTGTTGAGTCGTTCACCGTTGGTAATATCGATTGGCAACAGCGGGCTTGATGCATCAAGGGACTGATCAATTAGTTCATTGAGATCAGTTGCCTCTTTCTCCTCTTCAAGACTCAACCCTTCATCACTATCCCGTTTGTCAAGCAACACTTTATATCTCTCGTCAGCATTCTGGAGTTTATCTTGATACTCTTTGATAGTCTTTTTGATTTGTAAGATGATAAGTTCTTTTGTATTTTTTTTGTCGCCGGAATCCTCATTATAGAGTTCACTTTTATCACGCACTATTTCTGGCGGGATGTGTTTTGAGCCAACGACTGCACCTTTCCCGTCACTGGAAAGAAGCATACAGGGGAAGTCCTTCCGTTCACTTCTGTACCGAGCAATCACCCCGTCGCCATCGTATTGTAGAGAAATATCTTGGCTTAAATGGTAGTCGACCATGAGAAAATGAGGCTTCTCATGTTTTATCCTCTCGATGAGCGCTTCAAGCGGCTCCTGGTCTCGTACTACAATCTCGCTCACTGTAAAATCATGATCCATCTCTCCGCTAAAATCTGTTGCAGCTGTCTGATCTTCATCAATATAGCAGATTCTAAACATTTGATAATCTGTCATGATTGCCTCCTGAGAATAATATCGGCTGCAAAAGCAGTTGGATTATCGAGTAGGAGCGTTATTTGGCCGTCATTGTCGTCCAGAACTGCTTTGATAAGATACATGCCCATACCGGTACCCGTTGGCTCGCCTAACGCATTTACTTT
>CAZNVG010000054.1:2944-6901 GCA_964576475.1 uncultured Candidatus Saccharibacteria bacterium
CATGTGGTCGAAAAATCTGATGCGGATCACTCAAGAATGTCTCATGAAGTCCTCCCGCAGTATCTTCGTATTGTATGGTTATGCTCGATGCATCCGCACTTAGATTGATCGTGATACGACGCTCCTCAAGACGCTTATTTTGCACAAAAGCCTCCATAGAGTTGATGATTAAATTATTAAATATCGTATCAAGATCAATTGGGAAAAGACGCGTAAATACTTGTTCTGATTCTTTGTCGATACCAATGTCGAGGATAATTTTGCGGCTTGAGAGAAGTGGAGACCATACACCACTTAGCCCGCTGATATACTCAGCGACATTTACCTTCTTGCGTGTTCGTCGATCTCGCCTCAGCGGCATGAGCGCATAGTCAAGCCACGCCACGATCTTTGCATCTGAGACAGCCATTTGCTCGATGCGTGCAAATGGGTTTTTTGAGACTAGCACATTCTGGAAAGAGTCTCGATCAAGGTAACCCCCGAGGAGTTTATCAAATTGACGCATCCGCACAAGCATGTGATTTTTTAGCCCATTAAGCTCGTGCGCCGCTGCGGCCGTAATGATGCCGGCACTTGCCAAACTGCGTAGCAGCCGGATTTCCTCATCCTTGTCATCAACTTTAGATTCAAGTATTTCAGCATATTCAAATACGCGTTCTGTGCGCTCTTTTCGGTACTCAGATCTGCCACTTTGTTTGTCATTTTTACTATCTCGTTTTTCCTTTTTGATCTCGGCTAAAGCCTCTCGGCCCTTACTCTCAATTTGGGATGATTTATTAATACGCTTATCGAGCTGAGAGAGCGAGAACAGCACCGTGTTTCGATCATTCTCTAAAATAGTCAGCATATTTTTAATGATATTTTTCAATAAGTCGAATGATTTGTTTTCGACAATACCCTCGCGACTAGACTTATCTTGCAAATCTTCGTTTTCAAGCCGTGATATATAAATGCTACCCGTAACTTGGTTTGGTCTCACGCGATAGCCACCAAGACGCTGTGCTGCACCCCCCGGACTCTGTGCTTGACGTTCGCCAAGACGAAGCCAATCATCGCCTGCCTCACCGTACGGACGCACGCGAAAATTATCGCGGAATATACGTATTCCTCCAAATTTTTTTAACCAACCAGCCCTTTCTCTATAGTCGATAGTCTTGTACGGGAATCTATCTACGTCCTCATCATTTGGTCTGCTAACTTTTGAGAATGAGAGGTCAAACGAAAACTTACCCATACTATCAAGTAGCTGTTTGTTGACAGCATCAGTGCGTAGTGCTTTACGCAATGCAATCGAGCCTGTATAACTACCTTTCCGGAATGTCGCTAGATCGAAAGGCGCCGTACCCATATTTGGCTCATTAAACACCTCGGAATACTTCTTTTCTAGTTGCATGATGTCAAATTCATTTCTATACACCACATATTCAATCTGCTGCTTTGCCGGGTTATAAGTTGCCTCAAGACGGTAGTCATAGTTTTCGGCTATCAATGGGTCTACTCTGCCCCACTTCTTGGGGTGATCGGCACTACGCAGCGTAATCCCAAAGTCCTTGTCGCGAGCAGGCGGTACCAGTGCGCGCATGGATTCGAAAAGCTCTTGTATACGCGGTTCATCCCATACTTCACGAACACCATGAATATGCAGTACAGTACCATGTGTTGCCGTACGTTTCGTCAACCTTTTGTAAAGTTTTGTAAAATCTTCAATCTCGAGATCACGCATGGTTGCGGACACGGCATCAACTGTTGTGCCCTCTTGTTCAAAATCATCCCATCTTGCCACCCATTCAACAGGATTGTCAGCTTTTTGACCCGTCCACGACGAAAGTATTACCGCTGTACCTAGCTTATCAAGCGCGAACCGACCAATACCTTTTTCGCCAGAGACGATTCGACCCTTGGGTGTGGTTGTCTCTACGCGTTTGGCACTTGCACCAATAACCATCCACTTATCTTCAATAGTTTTTGCCGTCATACCGATACCACTGTCGATAATAAACAGGTCATTGTGTTCGAATAACACATCTACATGTTCTGCGTCCGCATCGTAACCATTTTTCACGAGCTCAATGATTGCAGCCTCATCATTAGACACATTCTCACGACCGATCAGTCGAGCGGTTCGTGCAGAGACTTTGAACGAAATTTTTTGCTTAGACATGCGTTACCTCCTGATATTTCTCAAACAGCAACGCTACCCGCTCAGCATCAGAGACAAAGACTTGTTTCCGATAGAGTTTGTCGATGGCGCGGTCGAGGGTGGTGTGGGCTTTGGCAAGGATGGGTGGCATGGTGAGGGGGTCGTAGAGGTCGGCTAATGAACTGCCTGGGAATTGGGCGCGGGCGTCGAGGATATTTTGGGCGAGGGTTTCGATTTCGGCGCATTGCACGTCGGTGGTTTCGGGCCAGATGAAGTTGTTATAGACGATGTCTTTGCTGTAGCGATAGCGGCTTTCGAGGCGGCCGGCAACGGCGCGCATCCACGCCATGTGCATGCGGCTGGTGAGGATGGCGAAGTGGTAGAGGCCAGCATTGGGGATTACTTGACAGGTGTCGCCTGCTATTTCGCCATTGTTGTATAGAGCCATTGGTACATATTCACGACGCTCGGAAGAAACGCGTGGAACGACGATGAAGTTGTCGCCAAAGTTACGTATTTCACCAAACTCAGTTGGGGCGGTCGCTCTCTCGTATGTTTGTGGACGCACACTGGCAAGTCGAAAATCCTTCACCGCTTGCACGCGCTGCATCACGACTGGCAGTTGGCGTAAACCACTTGGCTCAGCACCATTCAGCCAAACACACCACTTCTCTTCGTTTCGCAAAAACTCTTTTGCGCCAATGAATGGCTTGATGTATTTTTCGGCGGCAGGTTCTTGCGAAAGTAATTCCGCTTTTTCGTCGGGTGAAAGCAAGAAGTTTCCGCCGTCGAGCGGCATGTTTCCAAAACTCATGTTAGGCACGTCACAAATCGGCTTGCCACGGCGCTCGATAAAAATACTCGGCGCATCGATACCATAGCCGTTGATATTTTTGGCAGTGATCTCGTTTGGCTCGCCTTTTATGTCGGCGTATTCAAGAATCCGTTTTTCAGACTTGTCGAACAAAGCAAAGCCGACGATAGTGCAATAGACCGCTGCATTGCCTTTCGCATCGTTGCTCCATTTGAACGTTTGGTGCAAGAAGTTGATTTTTACACCTTGGCTGAACATGTATTTCCAGAGTATGGGAACTTGCTCACCTTGGATGATGGAGTTAGTCGAAACGAGTGCGGTTTGAATTTTCGAGTTTTGTTTCATAAAGTCGGCTGATTTGGCGTACCACGCGGTGACGAAATCGAGCACGCCTACACCCTTAATATTGCCGAATTGCGACGTGAGTTCATCGCGCATGGTGGCGTTCATCATTTTGCTACCGACAAACGGCGGATTCCCTAAAATATAACTCAACTCGCTCGGCGCAATCACTTCTGCCCAATCGGTGGTAAGGGCGTTGGCATTTACGATGGTCGCGCTGGCGGTGAGTGGGATGCGCTTGAAGGTTTTGCCGGATTCGGCGGAGTATTCCATGTTCATTTGGTGGTCGGTGAGCCAGAGGGCGACTTGGGCGACGAGCGATGGGAACTCTTCGATTTCGATGCCGTACATTTGATTAACATTGACCTTCAGACTGCCAACGCCATGCCCCGCACTAGCAAACATGTCCTGCTGGTCAGCGTTTTTAGCAAGAGATGCGACAATTTTATGTTCAAGCTTGCGAAGTTCGCGGTAGGTGATGACTAGAAAGTTACCAGAACCGCAAGCAGGGTCTAGAAACTTAAGGCCGGCTAACTTATCCTGAAGTTTGCGGAGTTCGTCAAACTTTTTACGAGGGCCAGACCGTAGTGCTTTAGCATACTCGATGTAAAGTTCATCAAGAAAGAGCGGTTTGATGACACGAAGGATGTTGATTTCAGAG
>CAZNVG010000055.1:0-6858 GCA_964576475.1 uncultured Candidatus Saccharibacteria bacterium
CAACTCATTCATGCCGCGTACGATACGCTCGGCCTGCAGAGCTACCTCACTGCTGGCGAGAAAGAAGTTCGAGCTTGGACTATCCGCAAGGACTCAACCGCGCCACAAGCAGCGGGCGTGATTCACGGTGATTTTGAACGCGGATTTATAGCAGCCGAGATTGTAGCCTATCAGGATCTAATCACAGCAGGCTCAATGCAAAGCGCAAAAGCTGCCGGCAAAGTGCGTACTGAAGGCAAAGACTACATCATGAAGCCGGATGATGTAGTTGAATTTCGATTTAATGTTTAGATTTACTGATTCATAACAGCGGCAATTTTTGCCGATAGATCTGCGATAGCGGCAAAGTTTGATCCATTAGTCATAATAGACAGTACATACGCGCCTTTTGGTGAATATACTACCCCTGCGTCTGTATTGTAACTATCGAAGAAGCCTACTTTATTAGCCACATCGAGACCTGGGTTTCCTGCAGGTATACCTCGACGATGAATCTGTTGTTTCATGTATTGAAGCATCGATTCTCGCTGCGCGGAATTCACTAGTCCGCCTTGCTGCAGTCGTACCATGAGCGTCGATACGTCATCAGAAGTGCTCCATGGGTGATTTATGTTTAACGATGTGCCTTTATACCCCTTTGCACGCAGTTCACCATCAACTGACTGCCAGCCAAGCATATTACCAAACGCGACTGCGCAGTTATTGTCAGAGACTACTATCATCTGACGCACGCACTGATCAATATCAAGGCCGCCTTGGTTCGCCGACCACTGACCTTTGTTGACCTTGTCATATGCGAGCTCAATTGCAAACATCTTATAGATACTTGCTGTATACATTTTTTCACCCCCACGATAGTGTGCCGAGATCGCAGTGTCATCAATTCCTCTCACTGTAACCGCAAAAGTTCCAGGATGACTACGAACCCACTCATCAATAACCGGCTGGAGTTGTTTATTCACTGTTTCAGACCGAGATATTACTGGCGCTGCTGGCGGCTCGGCTGGTGGTGCGACTGGAGTATCAACTGCTGGAACGACAGACTTTTCAACTGTCGGTACGACAGGTAAATTTGAAGCTGCCTGTGCGACCGGCTCTGGTTTGGAAGGGTTCTGCAAAGGCATGACTAGCTGCATGGCAAGAACTGCAAATGTTAATATTGCATACATATACGCCATCTCTCGTACTCGTCGAAGATATCCTACTCGACTGACGTATAGTCTGTAGAAAATAAGCAGCAAATTAGAAGGCAGATATGCCTGCAAAAGGTTCATAGTTTTTATTTTCTTTATGTTACATAAGTACTATAGCACTCTGTTGCGCTTATGTCAATAAGTTGTAATCTGGTGATAAATTGGCGGTTGTCATTTGAGGATTTGGTGAGCCGATGCGGCAGCAGAAAAAGTATGGTCCTGTGGGAGGACACACCGTTTTGTTGGTGTGCCCTCCCGGACAACGCGTTGAATCAGCAGCCCCAGGCCCAATCGTCAGCGCCCCTGACCACAATCGAGTACGTCACCACCGCATCCTGCATCCAGGGATCGGCGTCCGCAGCGTGCGAAGCGTTGCTGATCTCCCTGCGGTAGTGCGCCTCGGCAAGAGCCAGGTGTCGCCTCCATGTGCCATCGACGTACTGGTAGCGCCCACTTGCTGTGGACCTACCCGGACCTTCGACATAGCGCGTACCACCGTTCTCGGCTTTGTACGGGTTGGCGTGGCCGTTCGTCTCGTGACGAGCGATGCAGTTCATGCGACCCGTCACGCGCTCCATGTCTTCAAGCCACGGCCAAGCCTGCTTCAGAGCGACGCGAAACGCGATTCTCTCGCAGGCCCCACCGGGATCACCAGGATCTCCAGTGACCTGCAGACACGTACTTCGAGCAGACTCCGTGGTGTGATTGCTGCCAGTGAACTGGTTGTACAGGTGTACAAGTTGACTGTTGCAAGCCGTCGAAGCGACAGCCATGAGCAACATGATGGCAAGCATCATGTAACGGTTCTTCTTCATCCGTAACCTCAAGTTGCTACGACACACCTTCTTCAGGCATGTCATCGGGGGATTTTGCTCGCGCACCATTTGGTGACACCAACAATCTCATTTTTGAGAACTTTTTAGTAACAAAACATACTCTAGAGGGCTAGAGGACACATCGTTACTAAAAAGTACTCGTGATTGTCAGATTGTAAGCCGTTCCTGCCACTAATCGTTTGTATGCACAATGCGATCAGTGATCTGGCTTAAAGTCCGAGCTGCTCAAGTTTGCGAAGGTGTTGTTCCTTCTCCCTGTGCAGACGCTTTCAGACTGGTTTGACAACCGCCATCGGTCATACTAGCAAAAAAGCTACTGTTTTACAACCCCTTAGCCGCCTAGTTAGTGTGTAGTAAACAATTGGTCTGATCCAAACATTTGTGTCGACTGTTGCATCACAATCCGGCTCAAGGCACGCTGCAAAGTTCTTGTAGAACGTCTTGGCTGGAATAATTGGCCAGCCATACCTCTCGCTCCATGAGCGCCAGCAGCTATTACTTGCGGTCTCAGTATAGCGGGGTTTGGTGTTACCGTATCCTGATATGCCTGAGGTCGCTGCTCCACATTGCTATTCGACTGCATTACACGCTCTTGAACATAACACGCCAGTTGTCGCAGATGTGCCTGATGCCAACTTCTAAACGTAATTGTCTTATGAGGCACATTAATAGTCAGGAGTGCATCGAAGAGCATCGACTGAAAACCAGTCTCACTAATCATCTGGTATCGTAAATCCTCGATATTTAGCTTAAAGGGTTTTTTGTCCACAATAAGCAACCTAAGGTCAGTGGCCACAATCATTGCAAAGCCTCCGCTATACACGCCATTTGCCGCGTCACATATTGACTCGCCAGGCACGAGGATATTCTTCAATTCCCTAAGTTCGGACCTTCCAAACCTTCGAAATTGAATACCGAGTTGGCTAAGTTGCTGATCGACAATCGCTTGTGAAACCATATAACCTCCCTTGTACTTCTCATAGTAGTGATACCCATAGAAAACGTCTGTAATCTAGCTCACAAAATAAGTGGGATATATATCACTAATGGACATTGAGCACGAGTATGGGATAATAAGACATGGTGACCAAGCAGCAACAGACAGCATTGCTAAGAGAGTTCTTTCACTCTGGCAAACGGATGAAACTGAAACGCGGTCAAATCATTGATCGCTCTAATGACCAAGCCCCCTTCGGAATTTATTACATAGAAACTGGCTTCGTAAAAGCCTACGCCATTACAAAGTACGGCGAAGAGAACCTCATGGTTATTCGAAAGGATACGGAGGTTTTTCCTTTAATTCGTACCTTTACGGGATTGCGCCGCGATATAGTCTACGAAGCTATGAGCGATTGTGTAGTCTGGCGAAAATTGAGTGATGAATACGTGCGTTTTGTTGATGAGCATCAGGAAATACTACCAATCTTGCTCGATGCCGCTGTCGACATGTACTTGCTGCATTCAGTTCATCTTAATAGCCTAGAATATAGAACTGTACGTGAACGAGTTATATCATTCCTACTAATGCTAGAGCATCGATTTGGTAAGCAAACAAGCAATGGCGTACTGATCGATGCACCGATTCGAAGACAAGATATTGCAAGCTCAGTTAGTGCCACAAGAGAAACGACTAGTCGCGTTCTCACAAGTTTATCCAGAAATGGTTTAATCAGCGCCGATAAGGGTCAAATCGTACTCACTGATATCGAGTCACTTCGTGCTCTTTTGTAAAAGATAGAATCTTTCCAGATTCCCCTTGGATCCCGCCACTTCCGAATCGGCTTTGTTTAAAATAACGAACTGTTTTCGCGACCATTCTTCAAAATCACGTAGTATCTTACGGCGCATCGAATCGTTTTTAATAACACCTTTTGTAGTTTGTTCCTTACCAGCTTCGAACTGCGGTTTAACCATAGCTACAATTTGCGACTTTTTGCCCACGAGACCTGCTATATGCGGCAGGATTTCGCGTATTGATATAAAACTAACATCGATAACTACAATATCAGGGCTTTCTATTTGAACACTCGAGTCACCACTCAAGCCGAGCGCGCGTATGTCAGTCTTCTCATGCAGCTCTATCCGTGGGTCTGTACGAAGTGATGGATGTAGTTGCTCGGTGCCGACATCGACACTGATAACCTTCTTCGCACCATGTTGCAATGCATAGTCTGTGAAACCGCCTGTTGATGAGCCAACGTCCAGTACCACTTTGTCGGTAAATACCACCCTGAGTCTCTGGGCAATCGATGCAAGCTTAAAGCCTGCTCTCGAGACATATTGCTCCTGAGTAGTCAGTTCTATCCTGTCGTCCTCATGAACCATCTGTCCAGATTTGTAGGCCGGCTTCCCATTAACAAGCACTTTTTTCATACGTATAAAACTATCGGCTTGGCTTCTGGAGAAAACAAACCCACGAGCCAACAGCTCATTATCTAGTCTATTTGTCATTATTTTGCCCTCAGTTTGTACGAACGTGTCGCACGCTTAGACCCATCAGTACTTCGTTTCACCAACTCAAAGTGGGTAACTTCTATCTTTTTCGGAATCTCTCGTTTGTGCGCACGGCGACCCGTTAAATGTGGATCAAAGCGAGATTCTACGCCACGAAGTGCCCACACTGCCACGTTGGCAACTTCTAAATGCGCATACAGTGAATGATGTAGTACATTAAGCTCAACGCTCGGCTTTATAAGTCTTGCGTTCCGACTTCTCGAGTAATTAGGGTCATTGGCCCCGACTTGTATTTCGAAAGGCCGAACCTTGCTTGCCACAACTTCACCAACTTCTTCGATATCTTTTTTTCCTGCTTCAAACCACTCAAAGATCGTGACATGTTGCGGCCATTTATCAAAAGACTCTTGCGGCGGCTCATCCACAAAAACAGCGTAAGAAAACTCACTCACTCTTTTTGCGCTCTCGATATGCACCAGTCGCAGTATCGACACTTATGATATCGCCAGTTTTAATAAACGCAGGGACTTTTACTGTGATGCCAGTTTCCAGTTCTGCGTCTTTCATTACGTTGCTGGTCGTGTCGCCCTTTACAACGTCCTCAGCGTACGTAACCTTCAAGTACACATTTTTCGCCAACTCAATACTCACAGCATTACCGTTGAATAGCATCAGTTGCACACTTTCACCTTCTTTGAGATATCCCTTGTCGGCACCAATGATGTCGGATGAAATCTCGAACTGTTCGTAAGTTGTTCCGTCCATGAAGAAAAATGTAGTACCGACTTCATAAAGATATTGCACCGTCTTCGTTTCGATATCCGCAGATTCCAACGATTCACTTCCCTTGAAAGTCTTATCGAGTACGCGTCCATCAAGCAAGCTCTTGATACGAACATTAACTATGGAGCCACCTCTCCCCATAACTTTCTGGGAGTATTCGATCACTCGATACGGCACACCCTCATATTGGAAAATGACGCCTTTTTTTAAATCTGTAATTCCAATAGCCATTGTTCACCTCTTCTCAATTAGTCATATTTTTCAAAATCTACGCTTTGTACCAAACTCTAAAAGTCTTGGATTAATAGGAATTAAGCATGATTATAGCACTATTACCCCTGTTAATCAATTGAAATATTGTATTTTTGCTAAAATAGTGGGATAATTAGCTTATTATGGCAGTGAGCAAAGAACTACCGTTCGAAGAAGATGTGTTGCACGAGATTGCCGAGACATACGGCACGCCTGTCTTCGTGTATGACGAACAAGGGATACGTGACCGAGCTAATCAAATCAATCAAGCATTCGCTTGGAGCGAGGATTTCGTCAACCATTTCGCCGTGAAAGCTACCCCGACCCCTGGAATCTTGAGAGTAATCGAATCAGAAGGTATGGGATTTGATTGCAGCTCTCGAGGCGAATTACTCATGACACAACAGAATCAGCTGGGAAAACATGGTCTATTCTATACCTCTAACAACACCCCTGATCGCGATTATGTGTTAGCAGATGAACTAGGCGCCACGATTAATGTTGATAAACAACCTTACGTCGCTCAGGTACGCCGAGCCCTTGGTGCCCTCCCTGCTCGAATGGCTATCCGATTCAACCCTGGTGAGTTAAAAGAAGGCAACGACATCATCGGCAACCCGCGAGACTCTAAATTCGGTGAAACAGCAGACAACATAATGCGTGCGCTTCGCGAAATGAAAGCGGGTGGTGTTGAGCAGATCGGCCTACACACCATGGTAGTAAGCAATGAGACACGACCCGAGTCCTTTGCCGATACCGCAAGATTGCTGCGACAACTTGCAGAACGAGCGATAATGGACGCCGGTGTCGAAATCGCCTTCATTAACGTGGGTGGTGGTTTAGGAGTAAATTATCATCCTGACGAGGAACCTGTTGATGCGATGGCAGTTGGACAGGCTATCGAGTCAGAGCTTGGAGAGCTTGGTATCCCCGTTGTTAGTGAGCATGGTCGCTTTATAACAGGACCAAACGGTTACTTTCTGACACGTATCACACACGGCATTGTTGAAACGTATGAAAAATATGTCCAGGTTGATACATCTATCAACAATATGGCTCGCCTTGCTACAGTTAGTGCCGCCTATCATCACATCAATGTTCTTGGTCGAGATGGCGACCCAACGGAATCAATGTTTGTAACAGGCTCTATGTGTGCAAACACTGATCGTATGTTTAAGAATCGCCAACTCCCCACTACGATTCAACCCGGTGATTTAATGGTCATCCAAGATGCCGGTGCACATTCGCGTGCCAACTCACACAATTACAACTTCAGACTTCGTGCCGGCGAGGTGCTTGTGCGCCCAGACGGAACCCACCACCTCATACGTCGCCACGAA
>CAZNVG010000056.1:0-3167 GCA_964576475.1 uncultured Candidatus Saccharibacteria bacterium
GGAAATAGGATATGAGAAAAACTACAGACCAAGTTAGAACACCTCCTAACCCAACTGGCAAGGGCGGATTTGGTGATAATCCAGAGAATAGAAACCCTGGCGGTTGGAAGAAGACAGATACGCTGCGGTACAAAATAGAGAAAGCGTCGGAGCTAGACAGCGACGAGCTACAAGCGATAATTGACGACCCTAAAGAGTCCACCCTTATTAGAAGGTTCGCAGAAGCCACCCTAAAATCTGACTGGCGAATGATTAAAGAGATCACTGAAATGCTTTATGGCAAGCCTAGAGAAGCCGTAGATGTTACCACAAAAGGCGAGAGTATAAATGCTTACTCTCAGTTATCAGTAGAAGAATTAAAGAAACTTGCTGGGAAGTAAATGTGTCTATACCTCCCGAAGTACAACACCAAGCTAGACTAGAACTAGCCCGAAGGAACTTCTGGGACTTTGAGCAGGAGCTTTACCCTCAGTTGTTCACAGATGAACGGAAGCTACTAAAAGAAATGGCTGATACTATTCAGACCTTTATTGATGATAGCGACAAACACTACCTAGTCCTATCCGTTCCACCTGGACACTACAAATCCTTTACCGCCAAGAATCTTGCTATGTGGCTTATGGGGCGAGACCCTCTCACTCGTATTATCGGAGTAGCTAACTCTGGCGACCTGGCGAGTATGTTCTCTACACAGATCCGAGACACCATTCTCGGCATTAACTACGGCAAAGGCGGTACTCCATACACAGAGATATTCCCAGACACTAAGATTAAGTACGGCTTTGCGACTAAGAGTAAATGGGAACTAGACGGTAGCTCAGAACCTTCATATCGTGCTACAAGCCCTACAAGCGCTATTACAGGCTCAAGGGCAGACTATTTTATCGTGGATGATATTATCAAAAACCATACCGAGGCGATGAATGTAAACGCCTTGAAAGACCACTTTAACTTCTACAAGAATACACTCTTTAGCCGTACTGATGGTGATGACTATAAGTTTATATTCGTTATGCAGCGATGGGCTACTAACGACCTGTCTGGGGAGATTATAAAGCTATACGGCGATGATGTAGTGGTTGTATCGTATGAAATAGAGGATAAAGACGGCAATATGCTTGAACCTTCGATTATGTCCAGAAAGAAGTTTGAAGAAGCCAAGAAAACCCTCGACCCTAACATCCTAAAGGCTAACTACTACCAAAAGCCTGTAGACATTGAAGGAAGGTTATACAAAGGATTCGACGAGTGGGTAAAGCTTCCTGATAGCCCAATTCGCTACAGTAATACCGACGTAGCTGACGAGGGCAAGGATAATGTATGTACAATCAACTGGTTTAAGGTACAGACCGACAATGATATAAAAGTTTACATTACTGACATCTACTACTCGCCAGACAGGGCCGAGATCACCGAACCAGCTATCGCAAAGATGATAACTGCAGATCATGTAACAAAAGCAGAATTCGAGTCTAACAATGGTGGTAAAGGCTATGCTCGTAACGTTGAGCGTGAAATGAAAGCACTCGGTAATTACAGCACTATAGTAGAGTGGACACATCAAGGTTCAAATAAGGAGGCTCGTATCTTGGCTTCTAGTGCTTGGAACACTCGAAACATACTTATGCCACCTAACTGGACCAGTAAGTATCCTGATTTCGCTGGGGAGGTTCTAAGCTATGTAGCTGGTGGTAAGAACCATCATGATGATGGCGTAGATGTTCTAGCGACTATATACGAACGTGCTGCAAATGTGCATAAAATCGAATACGGTGGCCTCCTTTAGTTTAGCCTCCCCATAATTAAGAGTAGAAACAAGGAAAACTATTTTGAAACTACTGCACAAGCTCACAAAGAACATATCAGTAGCCTCTAAACAGGTACTTCATGCTATCAAAAATAACCTAGCGGAACTTTACACTATGCTGATGCTATTCGTGGCGCTACCAAGTGTTGTATGGATGCTAGCAAGCCTAGAGTGGGGGTTACTACTATCCTTTACTTTACAGGCTACGGTAGGCATTCTTTACATCCGAGGTAAACAATGAAAGTACTTGGAACTGCTCTAGGTGTGAAAGCACAAGTTAATCTTGTAGGCGCTCCGTCGTTCGCGCAAGTAAATCCGTACGGACTATACAACCACTTTAAGTCCGACGAATACGCTAGCCACTACCCAAATATCCGCCCAATCACAAATGAGCTGATGACAATACCAGCATACGCTATTACCGCGAATGGTAAGCCGGTAAAGCATGCGGTTGTAAATGCACTATACCACCCTAATAAACGTGATAGTTACCCGCTTTTCATGGAGAAGCTAGGTGTATCCGTGCTTGCACAGGATTATACTTATCTGCTCGTATGGCGTCGTGATGGCGGAAAAGCAGAGCCAGGCGGTGAGTTTGGTTTTGGTGGTAATAACATTGCTGGTTTTACATTCCTAGAGTGTCCGGGAGTTGAGTATCGTGACGGTCGTATCTATTATAAGGTAGGTGCTCAAGAATTTTCAGAGGATGAAGTTATTGCTATTCCAGGTGGCGCAAAGCCTGGCAATCTTTACGGCGGTTATTCTCCGTACCTTGCGGCGGCGAAATGGGCTACCCTCGACGGCTACATTGCTGATTTCCAAAATGGTTTCTTTGAAAACAATGCCATCCCTGCCGGTGTATTTAAGGTAGCGGCCCCAACCGTTAAAGAATACACGGACATGGTGGAGAAGCTCAAAGAGCGCCACCGAGGAGCAGGGAACAACAATAATGTTTCCTACACTCACGTACCAATTGATGCTCAGGGCAATCAAGCGCCAGCCCAAGTTGAGTGGATACCATTCGCTCAAACAAATAAGGAGATAGACTTTAAGCCTCTCTTGCAACATGTAGATGACCGCTTGTCAGAGAACTATGGTGTATCGGGAATAATCAAGGGCGTAGATTCTCAGGCGACCTACAACAATGCAGAAGTGTCAGAGGCTAACTTTGCCAAGCGTGCGGTACGTCCTCTCGCACTGCGTATATTCTCACAGATTACCCACGAGCTTAATCGCATCACTGGCGGTCTTGGCGCTTCAGTGACGTTTAAGTATGAAATCCCTGCCTTATCTGATGCAGAGAAAGTAAAGGCCGAGACGAAGAAACTAGAGTCAGAAATTATCCTCGAATACACCTCAG
>CAZNVG010000056.1:3177-6810 GCA_964576475.1 uncultured Candidatus Saccharibacteria bacterium
TATTGATTCTGAAATTATTATAAAGTAAACTTCATACCCCTACTATTGGTCGCTCGATACTGTAGTTGACGCTTTCCAGTTATCAAACAGCTACAAGCTTCTACGAAAAGGTAGTGAAAAGCCTGTGATAGACAACGATAAACCAGAAGTTGACGAGGGTGATGAGGTAGATAATGCTCCAGATCCAGGAAAAATTGATGGGCTGACACCCTTAAGCTCTGTCGAGAAAGAGCTTCATTGCTCAAAATGCGACCGCTTTCTTGGCACTACAACTCAAGATAAATACCAAGACAGGATTAAGTGCAGCAACAGTGCTTGCCGGCAACTTGGGATACCAAGTGTAAAGGAGGTAATATGAAAAACCTAACTTATCGACAAGGTTCGCTAATCTCTTTAGACGTAGAGCGAGCCAGTGATACCGCAATAAGTGCAACATTGCTTTATAATGGTCCAATCGCCGATCAAATTACTGAGCTGTATGTAAACGGTGTAGCGCACTTCGAGTTTAGCCTGGATGACGTTGGCGAATATGAGTACCAGATTAACGAAAGCTACGAATCCGGGCCGCCAGATATTTATCCTAATATGGACAACTGTGACGGTGACTGTGACTTACCCAAAATAACTATTTGTGAAGCCTTACCCGAGGGGTCGTAATGACTACAATACGACTTATAAAGCACAATGGAAAAATAGTCCTAAAAAACAAGAGTGTAGCGATAAAGTTAGCACAAACTGGTAGGCGTGGACCATTAGGTGCCACAGGACCACAGGGACAGAAGGGTGATAATGGCCAGCAAGGTCCAATAGGTGCAACAGGCACGCAGGGTCACCCAGGCGCTACCGGTCCTACGGGCCCTTCAGGCCTCACAGGAAGCACTGGGCCTCAAGGTGCAACAGGCCCACAAGGCGTACAGGGTGCTACAGGCATGACTGGCCCTCAAGGTCCTATTGGTGCTACTGGCCCACAAGGCGACCCTGCAACGAATCTCGTTAGTTCTGTAGCTGGCAAAACTGGTGCAGTTACCCTGGATAAATCTGATGTTGGACTTGGCAACGTTGACAACACGAGTGATGCTGATAAGATTATCTCAACGGCTACACAGACGGCGCTGGATGGGAAAGCGAATTTCCCCGACACAGATAGCCATGTTCCAGTGAGAGACGGCACAGGTGCTCAATCGAGCCTCCGCTACACTTCAGGTACTACTGGTTACACAATTGGATTCAGAACAGCTGATGGACAAATTGGGGTAGGAGCACCTACGGATAACACACATGCTACTACCAAAGCCTACGTAGACACAGCAGACGCCCTAAAGGTCAATAAGGCTGGGGATAATATGACAGCTCGACTTGGCAACTCTTATAGCAATATGTCTATATCCAATACTCGTGGCGGTAAAGAGATAATATTTGGTGCTTCATCTATTGGCCATTTTGCGGCGATGGACTTAACCAACAACATAGAGTTTGTAAACATTATGTCTGACGGCTCAGGTATTAGGTTCGGCAACTCTAACGCAAGAGGTCTTATCTACGGCACTGGCTTCCCTAACGGCGTAGTATCTGCCGTAGTCGGCTCTACCTACATAGATACAAACGCTACAAACGGTGCTATAGAATGGAAGAAAGCAACAGGCTCAGGCAATACTGGGTGGGTTGTGAGTGTGGGCGATACTGGGTGGAGAGATGTAAACTCAATTGTGGCTGGCTGCATTATGAGGGTTAGACGGATTGGCAGTGTGGCTTACTGTAGGATTTACGGCTCTATTACAGCAACTGGAACTGTAGACCTTGGGTCGAAGCCTATAGGATTTAGACCTAGTGTGTTTTCTCCTGGATATTACTTCCAGGGAGGAAGTGTCCCACTTAAACTAATGGACGACGGTGGTGGAATAGTACTATACTCTGCCGCATCTGGGGCTATATCTTCTGCTGTGTCGTCAGGTGCGACATCAGACCCATGGCCAACAACCCTACCAGGAACAGCAGTATAATAAAAGGAGAAAACCTATGGACTACAAAACCCTCACAGAAGAACAACTACAAACCGAACGCCAAAACATCATGGACGAGATTGCTCGCCGTAATGACCTTGCGGATATACCAAAGCAAGCCGAAGAGATGGCACTACGCTTCGAGGAGCTAGGTGGTAGTAAATCAGACCTTGCACAAATCGTGAATGATGCGCGAGGCACTGCAACCTAACGTAAGTTGCGATACTATGCAAAGTTAGTTTGTGTGGTCGGTATACTCTTAGGCTCCTCATTAGTGAGTTCGAACGTAAGGTATATACCGACAATGGCAATAAGGATGACGAGCACTGTTCTGATAATCCTTCTTTTCATGGAAGTTATTTTAGCCTATTCATAATGAAAGTAGAACCGAACAAGCAAAGTTCAAGAGAACGCAAGGGAGTGTTCTAACAACTTTAACAAAAGGAAAAGCATGGGAAAACAATTCTGGAAATGGGCTAAAGCCGAAAATGGCTCTGAGCTTATCCTAGAGGGCGTTATCGCAAGCGAAAGCTGGTATGAGGACGATGTTACCCCAAAGGTGTTCCGAGATGAATTAGCTAGTCATCCTGGCGCTGTCACAGTACGGATTAATAGTCCAGGCGGTGATGTGTCGGCGGGTGTGTCTATCTACAATATGCTCAATGAGCACGATGGTGAAGTAACGGTGAAGGTTGATGGCATTGCTGCCTCAATCGCCTCCCTTATAGCTATGGCTGGCGATAAGATCGTCATGCTCCCAGGCTCAATGATGATGGTCCACCTACCTTGGACTATTGCAGCAGGTAATTCAGAAGATTTAGCCGGAGTAGTTGAGGCGCTCAAAAAGACGGGTGAAAGTATGGTACCGATTTATGCGGCGCGTACTGGCCTATCTGAAGAGCGTATCGAGGAATTGCTCAAGGCTGAAACGTGGATGACCGCAGAAGATGCTGTTGAACTAGGCTTTGCCGATGAGGCTATTGGTGCAAAAAGCACGCTAGCACAAGCAATGGCAAAGATTGGCGAGATGACATCGAGTATGCAGTCCGCTGTTATGCAACCTGTTATGAGCTTGAAAGCAAAGGCTGAAACCCAAGAGGTGGAAGCCCAGGAAGTTGAGGAGCAAGATGTTGCCGATACAACCCAAAATCCTGCTGAAGTGGTTGCTGAGGAATCAGAAACCAATGATGCAGAAACAACCGAAGAGGTTGAAGAAACCGAAACAGTAGTAGCTGAACCTACTGTAGAGGCAAAACAAGATAATTCAGCTAATAAGGAATCTGCTATGACAGAACAAGAGAAAATTGCAGCTGCACAGGTTATTGAGCCTAAGAATCAGGCTGAGCCTACAAATGCTGCGCCAAAACCAGACCTAAAGGCATATCTAAAAAGTGATGAAGCTATGGATGTTTTCGCAAACATTCTTGCCGCTAATCCGGGACAAATGGGTGACGGAACAAGCTCGGCGAAGGTTCGATCTGCTTGGAAAGAACATTTGGAAACCAAAGCCGGCGTTACTAACCCAGAGATATTCCTACCAACTCCACTTGTAGAAGCTATCCAGAACGCCTTTGAAGACGGCGTTGAAATTTGGAACCGCGTTGCAAAGGTTGGTGCTGATGTATGGAACGCT
>CAZNVG010000057.1:0-4733 GCA_964576475.1 uncultured Candidatus Saccharibacteria bacterium
AATATGCGACCTTCCCAAGGTCGAGAGGAGAGTTCGATTCTCTCTACCCGCACCATAAGTGGTATAATTTGAGCATTCATTTATGACAACAAAACATTATTTTCAAGATAAAACTAGATTCTCGCTCTTTGTTGGATCGGTGCTGATTAGTGCACTAGGAATACTGTCCATAATTCTAAGAGTGCACAGTAGCGATGTCTTGGTGCCTATACGATATTTGGCAAACTCTGACGTACAACGAGCAAGCTGGCCGAACCTGTATCTGTTTGGTGCGTTTTATATCCTTGCCTGCACTGCGCACGTGATCTTGAGCCTGAGATTATACCCAGTACGCAAGGGATATGCTTACGCGGTACTGGCAGGCTATATATTCCTCGCTATATTAGCCTTACGTGTGAGCGGGGCAGTAGTGAACCTTTATTACTAAGATTTATGAAAAATATTGAAATACCCCTACAGAGTGAGAAATCAAAGAGATACCGCTTCTTTGAGATGCTGCCAGCACTTCTTACATACAGTCTTATTCTCTTGCCGGTACTGCTAAGTATTTTTACTCCAGTGTATGCAGCTTATTTCATTATCGGATATATGATTATTTGGTTATTTAAAGCAGTGGCGATGTCGGTAAGGGTTGTTCAAGGATATCAACAGATCCAGAGATATCAGCGCTATGATTGGGAGCGACTACTATCAGATGTAGCAAGTCCAGATGCTGCACGAGAGGCTTTGCAGAGATATAAGAACGATAAGGGCATGCAGTGGCATTATAGAAATCTATCATTGCAAGAAGGGCAACTTGAGGCGATCGACCCCAAGGATTTGATACATGCCGTCATTATACCTACCTATAACGAGGGTATCGATGTACTCGAGCCGACAATTGAGTCAGTATTGGCTTCAAATTTTCCAATGAAGCAGGTTATCTTCATACTTGCGTACGAAGAAAGAGGCGGCGCGCAGGTGGAGCGGAATGCAAAAGCACTTGTAGATAAGTACAGAGATAGATTTATGGAGGCGTTTGCAGTAAAGCATCCAGATGGCATGGCGAATGAAGTTATTGGCAAAGGGGGGAATGCAACATTTGCTGGTAAGTTCTTGGCCCAATACGTAGCTGACCAAGCGATTGCGCCGAGCAGGGTTATTGTGACGACGCTTGATTCTGATAATCGTCCACACCCAGGCTATTTAGCGGCACTTAGTTATGCATATGTTATTCATGACGACCCAGTACATACGACATTTCAGCCAGTACCGCTGTACACTAACAATATCTGGGATGCGCCCGCACCGATGCGAGTCATTGCAACTGGTAACTCGTTTTGGATGGTCATTACCAGTTTGCGTCCTCATCTTCTCAGGAATTTTTCTTCCCACGCGCAAAGTCTCCAGGCACTCATCGATACTGACTTCTGGAGTGTTCGGACAATCGTGGAGGATGGTCATCAGTTCTGGCGAACATATTTTCGTTATGACGGCCAGCACGATGTTGTACCGCTATTTATACCAATCTATCAGGATGCGGTGCTTGCGAGTGGCTATGTTAAGACGCTGCGAGAGCAATTTATTCAGTTGCGGCGCTGGGCATGGGGAGCATCTGATGTTGCCTATGTACTTGAAAAGGGTTATTTTCAAAAGAATAAGGTATCAAAGTTTGATCTTACTATGAAGCTCGCTCGACTTATCGAAGGGCATGTTAGTTGGGCGACAGCTCCATTAATTCTCGCATTTGCTGCGTGGCTGCCGTTGTTCGTTAATCCTCATGCGGATCGTAGTTTTCTGGCGCATCAATTGCCCGTAGTCGCGAGTCGAATTCAGACAGTTGCCATGTTCGGTGTCTTTATAACAATGTTTCTCAGTCTTAAGCTCTTGCCGCCAATGCCGGCTCGGTATAAAGCACGGCGAAGAGTTTATATGATTTTGCAATGGGTATATATGCCAGTGACCAGCATTGTATATACTGCATTCTCAGCACTTAACTCTCAGACGAGATTACTATTTGGTAGATACCTTGATAAGTTCGATGTGACAGAAAAAGCTGTCAAGAAATAAACACCTAGCTAAAATACTTCATCGCCCGCTTCAGTTCTCTGGATGTAGAGAGGTTCGCTTGGTAAGAGGCGTAGCGTACGAATGCGCTCGCGTTGTAGCGCTGCAATACCTGACTTGCCAGAGTGCCGATCTGTTCAGTTGCGATTGCGCCGCCTTGTGACTCCTTGATGGTCTTTGTCAAAATTGTTTCTGTTAAAGCCGATGCGACCTCAGTTGTTTTTGGTAAAGCCTCGCACGCTCGCCAGACACTAATAAACAACTTTGAGTATGAGAATCGTTCTGTGTGGCCATTTCTTTTTGTGACGACTAACTGGTCGTAATTTGGAGTTTCGTTCGTTGTAAAGACTTTCAAACAGCCGTTACATTTACGCCGTCTCCACACCCGAGACAACTTCGCCTTATTTCGGGAGTTGATGACATTCGTGTCTGCTGATTCACAAAATGGACAAACCATGACTACATATTGTCATTACGCTATTGTTTTAACAAGTGGAAAAGTGATTATTTTTAGGGGATAAAACAAAACCGCCCCTGTTAATCGGAGCGGTTTTCCTCGTCCACCATAAGGACGGCCTATTGTATTGCGGTTGTGCGCCGACTAAGGCGCTTTACTGATTTCTGCAAGGAAGGTAATTCCTCATAGAAAAGAGTAAAATCCGTCAATACAGCCGTTTGAGCTGTATCAGCCATGTAACCTCCCTAAAAGTGATTACAGCGCTTATGTTAACATAATGTAGTTAAAAAGTCAATTGATATAAATGACTTACAGAGGTAGAATGTAGTCTTATATGTTTACTATACGAAAAGACATTAAAACATACGGAAGAGCCGGTTCGTTTCAGGCTGGCACATTCACGGTGCAGACTCCTTTATTTATGCCAGTAGGGACAAGAGGAACTGTCAAGGGTTTAACGACAGCACAAGTTGAAGCTACTGGTGCACAGATATTACTTGGCAATACCTACCACTTGCATCTGAAACCAGGCGAGGCGGTAGTAAAGCAGCTTGGAGGACTCCATGAATTTACGAACTGGAAGAAGGGACCACTACTAACGGATTCGGGCGGTTTTCAAGTGTTTTCGCTTGCTCATACTAGAAAAATTACTGAAGAAGGGGTTGCTTTCAAGGATCCTGCAACTGGTGACAAGATATTTCTTAGCCCTGAAAAATCTATCCAAATTCAGATGGATCTAGGCTCAGACATAATTATGGCATTTGATGACCTTACTGGGCTCGACGAGACAGAAAGATATCGAGAAAAAGAGGCAGTAGAGCGTACTCATAGATGGCTCGAGCGCTGCGTGAGCGAATTTGCCAGACTGACGAAGGATATAGATAATCCACCCCTGTTATTCGGTATCGTGCAAGGTGGGCTAAACAAAGAGTTGCGTAAGAAAAGTCTTGAGTTCGTGCAAGGCTTGCCAGTCAGTGGGGTAGCGATTGGCGGTCTTTCGGTAGGAGAGCCAATACCTCTTATGTATGACATGCTCGAGTATTTGGCGCCAATGTATGATCCGAATCGTCCTCATTATTTGATGGGAGTAGGTGAACCCGCTGATCTAAGATTCGGATTTGAACATGGTATAGATATGATGGATTGTGTTCTTCCGACACGAAATGCTCGTCATGGCTCTGCATGGATTAACGGAGATAAGAAGATTAATCTAAAGAATCAGCAGTTTGAGACTGACAAGAGTGTTATTGACCCAACATGTGATTGTTTTGCGTGTACACAGGATTACTCGAGAGGCTTTCTTAGACACCAGCTCAAAACAGGTGAGACAATAGCTGGTTCTCTCATATCTATTCATAATATTAGGTACCTACAGCGCATAGCAGAAGAGTATAGAGCCGAATAGTACTAGCCGGATAATACTATGATGGTATTTTTTTGCTTTTGCTTCTATGTATTGCTACAATTACCCCTGTTGTGGGCTCTTAGCTCATTTGGCTAGAGCGTTTCCTTGACGTGGAAGAGGTGAGAGGTTCGAATCCTCTAGAGCCCACCATTTGCTATACTAAGCATGAGTGCTGACACGGCCTAACCATCCGTCGAGCTCCGTTTGCAGGAGTAACGAACGTATCGTGACTCCATAAGTGCCTCTCGTCGAGATGAGGAAGTCCGGTGGAACCGCCCGAGCTATGCTTGGGTCCGAGACGCAGCATAAGATCTAACTGATCTGTGGTGCGTTTTTCTATTTAAAAGAGGGGATAGCATGCAAGATACAGAGAAATTATATTCAATGAGACACAGTCTAGCGCACATTACTGCCTCAGCAGTGAGGAGGCTTTGGCCTAAGGCTAAATTCGGAGTAGGTCCTGTGGTCGAGAATGGCTTTTACTATGATATCGACTTGGGAGATCAAACCATATCCGAGGAAGATTTCACTCGAATTGAAGCGGAAATGCGAAAAATTGTCAGCGAGAAGCAAACATTTGAGCAATTCGATAGACCAGTGGATAGCGCTATCGAGTGGGCTCGTGCAGAAAACCAGCCATATAAAGAGGAGTTGCTCAACGACTTGAAGCGTGAGGGGACCACTTCAGCGAAGGATATAGACGCAGCCGAACTAGGAATTGCATCTGATAGAAATAGTAAGGTGGAGTCTGTCTCGTTTTATAAGAACGGCGACTTCACCGATCTTTGCAGGGGACCTCATGTGAACAATACAGGTGAGGTCGGC
>CAZNVG010000057.1:4743-6622 GCA_964576475.1 uncultured Candidatus Saccharibacteria bacterium
AGAGTAGCAGGTGCTTACTGGCGAGGTAAGGAAACAAATCCTCAAATGCAACGTTTATATGGTGTTGCATTTGCATCTAAAGAAGAGCTTGACTCGTATTTGGAGCTGCTTGAGAAGGCGAAGCAAAATGATCATCGTAAGCTTGGGCGCGAACTTGATCTATTTGTCATATCAGAACTTGTTGGACCTGGTTTGCCTCTGTTTACTCCACGGGGTACATTATTGCGTAAAATGCTGATTCAGTATTCTGAGCAGATTCAGGAACGGCTTGGCTATCAGGCAGTGTGGGCACCCCATATGGCTAGGACTGCGCTGTATAAGGCGTCGGGACATTTCGATAAGTATCCTGAGCGTTTTTCGGTTACAAGCTCTGAGTCCGATGATGAATTCATGATGAAGCCAATGAATTGCCCTCATGTAGCTCAGATATATGCGTCACAACCTAGGAGCTTTAGAGACCTGCCCCTAAGGTTTATGGAGACGACAACAATGTATCGTGATGAGAAGAGCGGGGAGCTGCACGGTCTGTCGAGGGTGCGAGCACTTACTCAGGATGATTCACATGCATTCGTTAGACACGATCAGATCGAAGAAGAGTTTAGGGGAATCCTTGGAGCAGTAAAGGAGATGTACGAGACACTTGGCATGCCGCTAAGGGTAGACCTCTCCTTTAGGGATGAATCTGATGCGTATTTTGGGGATAAGGAGCTTTGGGAGAAGGCGCAACATATACTCGAGGCTCAAGCTAAGGATCAGGACCTAGACTATAAAGTAGAGCTTGGCGAGGCTGCATTCTATGGGCCTAAAATCGATATATATGTGTCAGATTCTCTAGGGAGAGAATGGCAATGCGCCACTGTTCAGCTGGATTTTGTGCAACCTGAACGTTTTGAGCTTGAATATACAGACTCAGACGGCAGTAAACAGAGGCCAGCAATGATACACAAGGCTATCTTGGGATCAATTGAGAGATTCCTTAGTGTTTATATAGAACACACAGCAGGATGGTTTCCGTTTTGGATGGCACCAGAACAAGTACGTGTATTAACTATAAATGATACGGTGTCTGAATATGCATCGTCTATCGAGCAGATTTTGGCGAAGACTAGACTGGATGAGCCCTTGAGATACAACGAGCTACGATATTCTGTCGACGATAGAAACGAGTCGCTTGGAAAGAAGATTCGGGCAGCAGTATCCCTTAGAGTGCCAGTGTTACTGATAATTGGACCTAGGGATGTTGCAGAAAAGGTAGTTAGTGTACGACTTAAGGATAAAGAAGAGAAGATACCGCTTGAGGAATTAGAGAACTTCCTCAAATCGTTGTAGAATAAACCTATGGATGCAGCAGGAGATTTTAAAGAGCGCGTATATCTCATAGTCTCACAGATACCTCGAGGAAAGGTTATGACATATGGTCAAATTGCGGCATTGTCTGGCAACGCTCGAGCTGCTCGAATCGTTGGCGGTATCGCTCACTATGGAGATCCCTCGTTGCCTTGGCAAAGAGTAGTGAATAAGAAAGGTGGTCTTGCTGCCGGTTATCCCGGAGGTCGCGATGCGCACAGAAAGGCACTGGTGGAGGATGGTGTTTTAGTGGGAGATGATGGCTGTATAGATCTGGAGGTGCAATTATGGGATCCAGCCATCTAGCACCGCTTCTCGTGATCGTTGGTGAGACCGCTTCTGGCAAAACAGCGCTATCTCTAGAGATAGCAAAAAAATGGCATGGAGAAGTAATTTGTGCAGACTCTCGCACTATTTACAGGGGTATGAATATTGGCACTGCTAAACCTTCAATTCTTGAGCAGCAAGAAGTCGCGCATCATCTTATAGATATTGTTGACCCCGATGAACCCTTCAGTGCAGCCATGTTTAA
>CAZNVG010000058.1:0-6388 GCA_964576475.1 uncultured Candidatus Saccharibacteria bacterium
GTCTAAAACCAGTACCAGCTTACGCTAAATACTTTTATGCGAGTCGCCCATTTCTAAGCGCAAACACGCAATAATGCGATTGTTGATACTGGTTTTAGACACTAGTTATTATATAGCTTTATGGAAAGTAACACCAGTGATTATGTTGTCGTGAAATCTAAGCAAAAAAGCATGTTTTATATCGTTCCCAAATATTTGCCATTTATACAGCGGAGTCTACTTATTATGGCTAAAAGGCGCATGTCCCCCCGTTAGACGATAACTTTTAAAAGAGTAAAAAAGATCAAATGTTCGAATTAGATTTAAACTCTAGTCTTCAAAGGGCGTTGTGTCTTCAATAAAGGCTTCAGGCGTCAGTCGTTGATACCATCGATTTGTGCTATCTTGATTAAGTTTAACAACTTCGTCTGCAAATATTTTTGGGACTTCACTTGGAGCTACGCTAAATAGATGCTTTGCCATACTCGCTTGTGTGGTGGCATCAGAGCGTATACGATTTACCATAGGTGCTACATTCGTTAGATTAAAGTCATTATATCCAGGGTATGTGCGCTCACCATCTTTTGACATTACAACACATAGGCAAAGGTTGGACTGAGTAATGAGCTCAGTCATCTTTTTTGCGTCAATGCCTAATAATTCAAGCAACCATTGCTGAGAAGTAAGTAGATCAACCATGTGCTGTAGGGTTGTTCGAGCATTACCTCCCAGAGAGTCGGCATAGTGGACCTCGTAATGCTGCGAAACCTGATCGTATACTCCAGCGCGTCCTCGATTAGGGTTGTATATATGAGTGTTTAATAACTTACCCATAGCATTGTAGTCATCAGTATAGATGGAGCATACAGATACTATATAAAGCAACGCCAAGAAGATTACGTCAGAAGTCTCGATTGCTGCCACGCTTCCGCTCTGACCGTGTTTCCACAGTAACATTTGAGCTGCTTCCTCACTGAATATTTTGAGTGTCTGGTCGTTACCAGCGATCACTACCGCGGCTGCCGTTACCATCAATTGGAGACTTTTGCCTTCGAGGGTCGTGAGTAATTCCGAAAGTTCATCCACTGTTCTTATATTTTTTGGGAGAGCTGTGTGAGCGTCTTTAACTAATGCAAATATCTTGCCAAGTGTTGAGCGAAATGCAATCTGACCCATTTTGGTGCTTGAAGCACCCTCTACTAGACTAATACTACTCTGGATTAGCTCTTTAATTTTCTTATCACTGATATCGATGTTTGGTGCAGAAACCACCACGGGTTTAGCGTCTTGTACTGACGGTACCTTTATAAGTTCAGGTTTCATTGCTAGTGGTCTGGTGAGCCTTGGTAAGCTCATGCTACCTTTTGAGTTCATTTGGATAGTAGGGGTTTGTTTGTGGGAATATTTCTGCGCAGTTGCTTCGACCGCCTTTGTGACGGGGTCATGAAGACTGCTTAAGGCAATCGTGTCGGCTTTTCCTTTAAGCAGCTCGTCTATGAGTTGATAGGTAAATAAACTATGTTTTAAGTCAGGCACTTCGATGGCTGTCTCATCTTCTCTGCATGCAGTAAAAACAAAAGTACCTTCGGCGTAACTTTGATTTTGGAAAGCCTTTATGTGTGTCAGGTCTTTATGCTTAATGTGAGTAACGCTCTTTGCGCTTGCGCCACCGCTATAGCAGCAGTCTAGTAATACAATTTTGTTTCCGTGATTTAGGTTATCAAGACTTTTCTTGATTTCGGATGTAGAAATGCCAGAAATAGCAACATTATCGCTTACATCATAAGGTGCAAGGTAGGCTTCTAGCCCACCGTTAGTTGGTGCTAGAGCTCCGTGACCAGAATAATAAACTATGAGCGTATCGCTAGAAGAAGCTGCTTTCAATTCGTCAGACTCTAGCGCGGACCTGATGCCTATTTGAGTAGCTTCATTATCTCTCAAGAGGATATCGCAGGTGAGATTATTGCCAAAACTATGTCTGAAGATCGCGCTTAGTTCACCAGCCTCGTCACCTGAAAAGGTAAGATTGTTTGCTGGATTTGAGTATGTAGATATGCCGATACTAATAAGATGATAAGCCATTAATATAATTGTAATCCATACAGTTACCTTAGACCAGTATTTAGACCGTTTTCGCTACTCTTTAGCGATCGAACCTTCTTTTCGGGCATCTGCCAAGTCGACGACGACCTTACCCATTCTGGTTTGAAGACCCATTATGACTGAAGAGTCATTACTGAACATAAAGTTTTTTCTAAAGTATTCCCGTCCACTGTTTTGCGCAACTTCAAATGTAATCAATGAGCCGTCTTTATTTCGTCCGCCTAGAGCGGTAGTTTCCAAAAAGCCCAAGTCATCAATGGTTTTCTCTTTGTCTTTATACTCACCCCAACCTAAAAAAGCATGGTCTTCGGAGATGATAAGAAGTGGATTTATAGCCAATCCCTCCATCAAGCTTGCAAATAAGATAACGAAATCAATACATACGCCCGTCTTTGTGTTCAGTACTTGTTCCGCAGTAAGACTACGCTGCGCTGCTAAGGGGTCGGAGTATTGAAATCCATAAACAAATGGATGCTTGCCGTAACTAATATGATATTTCTGGTTTAAGCAATCATACAGAGCTTTTATATCTGAGGTTTGTTCTGCGAGAGTAGCTCTTCCGTCTTTGTTGCCGCGTAATTTTCCATTGGGATGAAAAGCTAACGCATCTTCGCGCACTTGATTAAGCAGACCATTTTCATCATGTGGGTTTATCCAGCTAGCAAGAGTGGGTTCAAGGTTGTATGAAGCACCGCTCGTTACGTCGCGCAACGACCATATAATCTGTTCATTTGAAAGCAAACTGACAGGTCTAGCTCCAGACGCCACGAGAGTTCTCATTTCATCAATTACCTCGAATACTTTGTAAGTGAGTTCTGTTTCAACAGGACCACTCATAGCTTCTAGTATGCCTACTTTAAGTGGTGGGCATTGATTAATAACTATGCGCGCAGGCTTCTCACTACCTAGTCTAGGAACGAGTACTCTTTGGCTAACGCGTTCCGTGTAGCCAGCAATCTCGGTCTGAACTTCAAGCATCCTGTCTTTCTGGTCGTTAGCATTGAAGAGGTCAAAAGTTATAAGGAAGTCCCTATACTCTGGAAGTCGTTGCATCTGCTCGTAAGTTCTAATCGGAATAGCTCGCTTCGTCACTTTCGCTTGTACAATTAGCTCATATGGCAATAGCTGAGGTGCGAAGACAAATTGAAAGCGGGTTGTAACCATGCGGTAGTCATCAAGTTCAATTGGATATGATACATTGATGTCAATCGGTATTAATTCCAGTTCATCTTCACTTGTGCCACTAAGGGACGGACTATCTCTAAATGGAGTGGCTTTTTCGAAATCTGGAAACTCACCATCTGGGCGATTGAGCTTGTACTCGTATTCTTTAGTGAGTGTGCTTGCAATAGCAGGCTCGAAGACCCCGTAGACTGGAGCTGCCGTACGCACGCCTTGATTGGTATTATTTACGGTGATTTTTTCTAAATCAACGTACCTGAAGGGGAATAGAAAGTCGATTGCGTAAATAGGGTTTACTGCTTCAATCTCATATTCAATTGTATAGTCTCTATCAAGCTCCAAGGGACCATAGATAGCGCTTAGCTTTCCTCCATAATATGAGTATGTCCCACGAGGCTCTATCTCGTCTCCATAACGGTGTGAGCTAGGTGGCGGATCGGAAATGGGTGTGCCAACAAGTTCGTGTCGATCCGAAAGGGTGCTGGGTACTTCATCCCCCTCTACATAAACACGGAGTGTTTCTGGCGCGATACGAAGCCATTGAGAAGGGCGAAAAATTAACAAGGGGGCGGGGTGACTTATGTCTGCAATTTCACTTTCCTCAAGTGCTTTAAGTAAATGCATAGCCTTCCAGCCCTCTCTTACGTATGCTTGATTTACTAGCTCTGAATTGCCGTTCAATCGCATTTTTACAACTACATGAAGTGTATTCATTTCAACGTGCGTTACTGTAACTGAACTTACTTTTGCATAGATAAATCGATAGATGCTAGGCATGAACTCTTCCGTCGTCGTTGTGACTTGTGTCATTGAGCCAAATCCAGCAAAACCGTCAGTTAGTGGGTGATGATTGATAAACTTTACGAGTCTCGCCTGACACATCATGTCGCATCGATGAAGGGATGGGTCGGTAAGCGTGCATCGGGGACAGATTGCATCCTCACTAAGCGAACACCTCTCGAAGGTGTTGTCGAGGGTGAAACTACGACCACATCTGCTACATGTCATACCTTATATTCTAACGCTCTTATCTAGAAAAATGTTACAATATGGTTAGTATGAATGATGAGATTAATAAAAATCCACTTCCAAGAGTAATCAAGGGTACTGGTTTCTTCACTCCGATGGACCTGGCACCAGGAGAGACGTTCGCTCCAGCCCCAGTGGCGCCGAGTCCTAATCCAGCTATCTCAACACAGCCGACTGCGCCAGTTAGCGCTCCTCCAGCGCAAGAGCCACCCCAGTCGGATAGCAGTTCAAATGGCGCGGACAACTAGGAGCTCTTCTCGAGTGGAGGCAGGGCATATTGATAGGTCAGACCCTGATCACAAAGCTTACCTGAATGAGCAGAAGCATATTTTCTCTACTGCAAGTGACTATTTCGTAGCAGAAGCTAATGAAACAGAACGTGCATTATGCGCTCAGCTAATGTTAGTTGATACGGTATTGCTAACAGGCACGTTAGTGGCAATTGCGAACAAAGATATTAGTGACATTTTCTCCATTCCCGTGCGTATATTGGTTCTTCTGGCACTATGCGCTTTGCTGTTATCAATATTTTTTGGGGTGAAGTATTATTTTGAAGTCAAGAAATATAACAAAGCATGGGCGCGAGCAAAGCACAGGGCAATGACCACATTTCTGGATGGAAGCATTGAGAAATGGAGTGAGCTAAGAGATAAAACTAATAAACTCCAAGCGGATATCCCAGAGGAAGTTGAAGGTCCTTGGTTGAAACTTCAGATACTATTTATTGCTATTGCTGCAATCCTTTATGTTGTCGCACTGTTTGGCTTCCTTTTTAATGTAGCTGCTATCTTTGCGCCATTCATGACTATAGTAAATCCTTGTGTTTGATTAGTAGATGACGTTTTGAACTGCGCTTCTTTTTTCTGGAAGGCGACAGGCTGTTAAATCAGTTTCGATAATGGCTTTAAAAAGTTTAAGTAGGTTCTGTAGCTCTGCACCACTAAAATAACCTCTGTTTAACAGGGGTTATTCTAATATATGTATTGTTGACATAGCATTTGATTTTGTATACCCTATAGGGGTATAGGAGAATACAATGCACGAGCACAAATCACACGAACATCACGGTAGCACGCACTCTATGGCGGTAAGCGCAACACTTCACTGTCTAACTGGCTGTGCAATTGGTGAAGTACTGGGTTTGATAATAGGAACTGCTTTTGATCTTAGCAATGGTGTCACTACTCTTATCGCCATCGCCCTTGCATTCGTATTTGGATTTGGGCTTTCTACGTTGCCGCTAATTAAAGCAGGTATGGGATTTGGTGCAGCACTTTCAATCGTGATTGCTGCTGACACACTCTCCATTACCACGATGGAAATTGTAGACAATGTAGTAATGTACATCATACCGGGCGCTATGCACGCCACACTTGTTGATCCACTCTTTTGGATTAGTATGCCAATTGCCTTAACCGTCGCATTCTTCGCAGCTCTACCAGTCAACAAATACTTGCTAAGTAAAAATAAGGGTCACGCGCTAACAATGAACGCACTTGGCAGTCATAATCACCATCATTAAGGAGAAGAATATGCAACACTATGGATATGAAGAAAACAAACCCGCTCTTCTAAAACGGCTTAGTCGTATTGAAGGGCAAGTACGGGGCGTATCAAAAATGGTAGAGGAGGATAAGTATTGTATAGATATTTTGACACAAGTGAGTGCCGCGAAAGCTGCTCTGGATAAGGTTGCGCTTGAACTGTTACGCGACCACGCGCGGCATTGCCTATCTAATAATCACGTTCATCCAAAGGGCGAAGATGATAAAGCAGATGAATTAGTAAGTGCTATAGGCAGAATGTTATAAAACAAGGAGGTTATAAAGATGCAAACTAAACCATTACTATACGGATTAATCGGATTTTTCTTAGGAGGGTTGATTGTAGCAATCGCTGCGACCACATTCAGTAAACCAAACCAAGACGACACCAATACGGCAAATACTTCAATGAGTAGTATGTCAATGGATGATATGACAGCTGACTTGAAAGATAAAACTGGTGATGATTTTGATAAGGCATTCATTGCGAGTATGATTGCTCATCACGAAGGCGCAGTTGAGATGGCTAAGTTATCAGCTAAAAACGCCAA
>CAZNVG010000059.1:0-6194 GCA_964576475.1 uncultured Candidatus Saccharibacteria bacterium
TAAGTGAGGGAGTTTTCATAGTGGCCAACAAGAAGCAAGCAGTTCTATCAAAGGTATTCGGCGATCCGCAGAAAAAGATTCTGAAACGGATTGATAAAATAGTTGTTCAGGTAAATGGACTGGATGCCAAGTATAAAAAGCTATCGGACAAAGAACTGGCCGCTCAGACAGATGTCCTAAAAAAGAAATTGGCTCGACTCAGCAGACAACTCGACACTAACGATAAAAAGAAAGCTACCGATCAGGCCAAGACCAGTACGGCTGATAAATCAAAGGTTAAGGCCGCCGATGCATCTTCGAAAAAGGACTCGGCCCTAGAGCGCAAGCTAATCAACAAACTTAGCGAAGAGGAACGTGCTAAATACGCCAAAGCTGGCGCTGGCACTATAGACGACTTCAATGCTCTAGATGCTATTCGAGCTCGACGCGCCGCTCAAAAGCGCAAGAATGCTCTAGATGAAATCCTACCCGAGGCTTTTGCAGTAGTTCGCGAAATGGCTAGCCGCGTACTAAAACAGCGTCATTTCGATGTCCAGTTAGTGGGTGGTATAGTTCTACACGAAGGCAACGTCGCCGAAATGAAAACTGGCGAAGGTAAAACCCTAGTTGCCACCGCACCAGTCTATCTAAACGCTTTAACCGGACGAGGTGTCCATGTGGTGACAGTCAACGACTATTTGGCGCAACTCCACGGTGGTTGGATGGGCTCGCTCTATCACGCTTTGGGCCTAACTACTGGTGTCATCATTAACGAGGCCTCTTTCGTTTATGATCCAGAGTACGAAAACAACGAACATTTTGACAAACGCATGTCTCACCTCCGTCCCGCCAGCCGCAAAGAAGCCTATGCCGCTGATATTACCTATGGTACTAACAACGAGTTTGGCTTTGATTACCTGCGCGACAACATGGTGAGTGATCCTGATCTGTTGCGACAGCGCGAGCTAAACTTTGCCATCGTCGACGAGGTTGACTCAATCCTGATCGACGAAGCCAGAACGCCGCTCATCATCTCTGCGCCTGCCGCCGAGAATCCAGACATGTATATCAAATTTGCCGCCGTAGCCGCTGCGCTAAAGCCGGAACATTATGAACTAGATGAGAAACGCCGCTCAGTTACCTTGACCGACGAAGGCGTCGAAAGAGTTCAGAAGATGCTCGGACTGGACAATCTGTATTCGCCAGATCATGTTCGCAGTGTTTACCATATGGATCAGGCGCTAAAGGCTCAGACACTATTCAAACGCGACAAAGATTATGTCGTTAATAGTAGCGGTGAGGTTATCATCGTTGATGAGTTCACTGGCCGCCTAATGCAGGGTCGCCGTTATAACGAGGGTCTACACCAGGCTATCGAGGCAAAGGAACATGTGCCCGTACTACAGGAATCACAAACTCTAGCTACCATTTCGTTCCAGAACTATTTCCGCCTCTATGACAAGTTGTCCGGTATGACTGGTACTGCCTTTACCGAGGCAGAGGAATTTCAACAGATTTATGGTCTAGATGTAATCCAGATTCCAACTAACAAACCAGTAGTTCGAAAAGACCTCAATGACAAGATTTTCAAGACTGAAAAAGGCAAAATTACTGCTCTAGTCGAAGACATAAAACAATATCATGAAAAAGGTCGCCCGGTTCTAGTAGGTTCGGCTTCGATTGCGAAAAACGAGCTAATTAGTAAAGCCCTGACCAAAGCTGGACTGAAACATGAAATGCTTAACGCGAAAAACAACGAGCGTGAAGCCGAAATTATCGCTGAGGCCGGGCAAAAGGGCGCCATTACATTAGCTACCAACATCGCTGGTCGCGGTACTGACATTATGCTCGGCGAAGGCGTTGCCAAACTCGGCGGTCTAGTAGTAATCGGTTCGGAGCGTCATGAATCGCGCCGCATTGACAACCAGCTACGTGGTCGCGGTGGTCGCCAGGGAGATCCAGGCGATTCAGTATTCTACGTATCTACCGAAGACGACCTGATGCGCATTTTCCAGGGTGACCGAATCGCACTACTAATGGAGAGACTGGGCGTTGATGAAACTCAAGCTATCGAGAACAAAGCCGTTAGCAAGACCCTAGAGGCAGCTCAAAAACGCGTCGAGGGCTATAACTTTGATACTCGCAAAAACGTTGTCCAATATGACAATGTCATCAATCGCCACCGCAAGGTTGTTTATTCGATCCGTCGCAAGATTCTAGAGGGCGACGACATGACTCCAGAAATCTTCCGTCTGATTGACGCCAGATTGAAAACTTTGATTGCAGTTCCGGCCAAGCGTAATCCTAGATTCGCTGACGAGTTCGAGGAAATCTTCCCGCTGGATCGCAAAGATATCGATGAAATCGGCAGGGTGAAAAATGATAGTAAACGCCTAGTTACGGCACGTGCCAAAGTTGCCAAATTCTACGAACAGCACGAGAAAAATATCGGAGTTGAGTTGCTGCGCGGCGCTGAGCGTGAAATCTATATGCAGGTATTAGATATCCTGTGGATGCAACATCTAGAGAATATGACTCATCTGCGCGAAGGCATTCACTGGCGTAGTGTTGGCCAGCGCGATCCATTAGTAGAGTACCGCAGCGAGTCACAGAAGCTGTTTAATAGTTTGCAGGAGACCTTGCAAAATGAAGTTCTCCGCACCGTGTTCCATCTCCGCGCTGGTGATATCAACGCCGCAAAGGTAGAGGACGACGAATACGAGAGCGAACTAACCCGTGCCGCCGAATCGGCTGTCGAGAGAGGTGTTAACGAAGTTGGTCTACCAGAAACCCGCGCTACTAGCGATGATTTCAAAGCCAAATCAGCTCATAAAAATGCCGTTAAAAAATCTGTACAGAAGAAAAAGAAAGCCCAACGCCAAAACCGGAAAAAGGGCAGGCGATAAAAACTACCTATTAGTAAAAACAGGGTCAAGGTAGTATAATTAACATAAATGGCTGTACCAAAATTTGAAGATCTTCTAAATCCAGTCCTGCAAGCCCTGAAAAACCTTGGTGGGTCGGGTAATAATGGGGAGATTGTCGAGGAAGTGGCAAAAGTTCTTGGCCTTTCTGACGATGACATAACAAAACCGCACACAAAGTATCAAACAAAATTATCATACAACACTGCATGGGCGAAAACCTACCTTAAGAATGTCGGACTCCTGTCTAACTCATCTAGGGCAGTGTGGTCATTGACATCGAAAGGTTTTGCTACCGATAGCGTCAATCCGAAAAAAGTTGCAGATACTGTGCGAGCCATGGACAAGAACAAATCTACAGATAAAAACCAGAGCGAAGAAAGCACAGTGCATGATACGGACGATCTAACCGAATTAGACCAGAAAGTTATTGATCGTCTGAAGGTATTGTCTGCCGAAGGCTTTGAAAGATTCTGCCAGCGCTTGTTGCGTGAGTCGGGCTTTATTGAAGTTGAGGTTACTGGTCGGTCGGGGGACGGTGGCATAGACGGCGTCGGTGTCATCCGCCTCAATCTTATTAGTTTTAGGGTATTCTTTCAATGCAAAAAATACGATAAGTCAGTTTCCCCAGCTCAAGTTCGCGAGCTAAAAGGTGCGATGGATGGAAGGGCAGGCAGAGGGCTGCTTATCACAACTGGTACATTCACTCGGCAGGCTGAGGAAGAGACGCGACGATTCGGAGAAAAACAGATTGACCTGATCGACGGCCTCGAGCTTGCAAGATTGATGCGAGAGTTTAAACTAGGGCTCAAGGAAGAATTATCGATAGATGAGGATTTCTTTGAAACCTACTCACAGAGATAGGAAGACATGACATGCGCATAACGCTTAAAGATATTGAAGAGAATATAGAGCCCCTTGGGAATAAGCTTTCTTATGATAAGACTTTTATCTTTGACCTACTCGCAGTATACGGTCGTGCACCAGGCAATATTACTCGTCTGCGAAACGGTCAACTCAACATTGCGAACGATAAAAATACAGAAGTAGCACAAAAGGGCATTGTTTATTTCAAGCCTATTGAGGTGAGCGACGATGAACTCTATGCGATAGTAGACGACCTTAAAACTGATCCGACTGTCGTGCGTTATAGTACTCGTTTTGTGATAGTTACGAACTACCGAAAGCTGCTTGCCATCGACACGCGCACGAATGAGCCGCTTGATATTTCGATTCATGAAATCGACAGACACTATACGTTCTTCTTGCCATGGGCGGGTATGGAAAAGGCGCAGTTTATCGCCGAAAACCACGCGGATGTAAAGGCGGCGGAGAAGATGGCGAAGCTATTCGATATACTTATCGAGCACAACGGTTACACCACTGCACTCGAATGGCACAACCTGACGACATTCTTTACTCGATTGCTATTCTGTTTCTTCGCCGAAGACACCAATATTTTTCAGAAAAATCAGTTCAGCAATGCAATCGGCTCGTATACCCAGCCTGACGGTTCAGACCTTAAAGACTTTCTGAAGATCCTGTTCGCGTCACTCGATGATGCCGATAAAGAGGGGTACCCAGCGCACCTGGCGGCTTTCCCGTATGTAAACGGCCAGCTGTTTAGTAACTTCTCGCAGATTCCGAACTTCAACAAGGCTGCACGTGATCTATTGCTTGAATCAGCGAGCAAGCTCGACTGGAGCGACATCAACCCGGACATCTTCGGTAGCATGTTTCAGGCGGTCGTACGCCCGGGTAATCGTACCGGACTTGGTCAGCACTACACGAGTGTGCCAAACATCATGAAGACGATCGAGCCGCTGTTCTTGGATGAGCTCAAAGAAGAGTTCAATAACAGCTACGACGATGCGCGCAAGCTCGAAAAGCTACTGGCTCGAATTGGCGATATAAAGATATTTGACCCAGCCTGTGGCTCTGGTAACTTCTTGATTATCGCCTATAAAGAGCTGCGCCGGCTTGAGCACGCCATTTTAGAGCGCCAAGGTGAGCTTACTGGTCAGTCTCAGCAGACATTTCTCGGCTCTCGCATTAACATCGAAAATTTCTACGGCATTGAGATTGATGACTTTCCGCACGAAGTGGCAATTCTATCGCTGTGGCTTGCAAAGCACCAGATGAACCTGGAGTTTACCGAAAAGTTCGGTATTGATTTGCCACTTATTCCGCTTAAAGAATCGGGCAATATCGCGCATGCGAACGCAGCTCAAGTTAATTGGAACGAAATTTGTCCTATTGATGCAACGGACGAAGTCTACCTGATTGGTAACCCGCCCTATCACGGGGCTAGACGGCAGGATGAGGTAGAAAAACGAGATATGGATGCTGTCTTTGGACCTGTAACAAATAAATACAAGAACCTTGACTACGTGTCCATATGGTTTTACAAGGCTGCGCAATTCATTAGGCACAACAATATCTCTGCTGTGGCATTTGTTTCGATTAACTCTATCTCCCAAGGTCAACAAGTTGAACTTATCTGGCCGCTCGTACTAACTAATGGTATTGATATAGACTACGCCTACAGCTCGTTTAAATGGACAAATAATGCCAAGAACGAAGCAAAGGTGACGTGTGTCATCATCGCATTTTCTAGTCGTAATACGAAAAATCGATTTATTGAAACCCCTGAGGCTCGCATGTATGTTGACGCCATCGCTCCTTATTTGGAGGAGAAGCGACACGAAAACATTATAGGTTCACGTACCCAACCAATTTCACCGCAATTTCCTAAGATGGAATTTGGTAATATGCCGCTCGACGGGGGAGCTTTAATATTAAGTGATGAAGAGAAAAAGCAAGCTGTAAAAAGTGACCCTGGGGTCGCAAGATTTCTAAAACGTCTGTACGGAGCTAAAGAGTACATTAACGATATTGTCAGATGGTGTATATGGATTGAAGAAGTCGATAAAGAGGCCGCGCTACGACATGAACTCATTAAAACTCGCGTTGATCGGGTCAGACAGTTCAGATTAGATAGCAAGGATACGGGAACGCGCAAGAAAGCTAATAGACCGTATTGGTTTAGAGAGCATAAGCAGGCTAAAAAAGCCTCGCTTATTGTTCCTAGTACTTCATCCGAGCGCCGTACTTATATTCCTATCGGATATTTAGCCCAAAATGAGATTATTAGCAACTCCGCACAAGTCATATATGACCCCGAAATATGGCTATTTGGTATGCTTACCTCTCGTATGCACATGGCATGGGTACGTGCGGTGGCAGGTCGGCTCAAGACTGATTTTCGATATTCATCAGCTATCGTGTATA
>CAZNVG010000060.1:0-5938 GCA_964576475.1 uncultured Candidatus Saccharibacteria bacterium
CCAAAAGTGTCAAGGTGGAGACTTGTACTACCTTGATGCTTTTGGTTCACCCGTATAATGAGAGAGACAGAGGAAGAAAGTCTGTATAATATGCTCATGGATATACCTACGTGGGCATGGGCTTTGGGCTTTATGGCATTGATGGCTTTATACGAACACGTTTCTGAAAAACGAAGTAATTCAGGTGGGGTTAAAAATACGGAAACCGATAATTCTGAAAATCTGCGTGCCGTTATTAAGCCCACATCAGACACATCAAGTTCTACCGTCATTATGCGCAATTCGTGGGACGGGGAAATAACCGGGAAGACAATTACACGAGGTAGCTCGTGGGACATTCTGAGAAAAAAAGTAATCAAACGCGACAATCATCGGTGTACTAACTGTGGTAGAACTTCGAATCTAACGGTTGATCATAAGGTGCCACTTAGCTTGGGTGGTTCAAATATAATCTCGAATCTAACAACACTGTGTAAAGACTGTCATGAACATAAGGATCAGCGAAGAATTTTCGATAAGGCGTTTGATGCGCAAGACAACTATGGTGAAGACTACAGAGTGACGAAGAAAGTGGAGATACTATCTAAAGCTATTAACTCCGGAACAAGAGTGAAGATTGCATATACAGATTACAAAGGCAGAAAATCTGAACGAACTATTTCTCCAAAACGACTAGCAAAAGATAAAGGTCGGATATATTGCATTTCATACTGTTACTTACGGCAGGACGGGCGAACATTTAGATTATCGCGAATCGAGCTCTGAGCCTTTTTACGTCTTGCTCAGGACAATCAGGCTACACCTGATTATTATCAGCTATCTCGTACCAGTCGACTCGACCGAGTGCAGTGCTGAGCAGATCCCCGTTCATGCCAATGCTTTCATCGACATCGAGAACAAACCTCACATAGCTTTCAAGCTCTTCGGCTTGTTCGGCGACAGTATCAAAGTTCTTGATAATTTCGCATAACTGATGGTAGTAGCACTCCTCATTTGTCATCCACAGATTCACCATCCATGTCTCCCGATTACTCCACCCGTTGTAGGTAGATTTAACTTTGTACTGTTCTGATACGCTATGCATATAGCCTCCTTTACTTTTTAGTAACGTAAGACAAAACACGGTACCGCACGGCAAAGCTGTCAAGGCTGGAGATTCGCCTTAAGATATTCAATTAAAAAGAAAACAAGCAGTATCTTAGGGAGGAATACTACCTTGATAGGTTTGTTCGGCACGTAAACTGAGAAGGTTACGGAAAGGAAAGTCTCACTATACACACAAGGTAAACAAGTTATACTATATACATGAAAATTTCTACCCAAGACTTAACGAACCAAGTAAACGAATACCTCACACTTAATGGACTTAACGCTGATGATGCAGCTACCCTCGCCCAGCTAGTGGTCGACCAGCAAATAATTGGCAACCAGTTTAGTGCGGTCGGTGAACTTCCAGGAAAGTACAGTAGACTATTCGCAAACAATGAGTCGACTCCTGAAGAAATTGTCATGGAAAAGAACGCAGCCAAGCTAATAAAAGGCAACGGTAGACTCGCCCCAATCATCACAGCTCAACACCTGGATGAGTCGATCGATAGAGCCAAGCAACAAGGTATCTATGCATTTGGCATTTATGACAGCACCTACAACGACTTCTTTGAAGTGTTTTGCCGCAGAGTAGCAGCTCAAGATTGTATCGCTATCATAGTAGAAAATGGTGGCCCGCAAGGTGTTGTACCGTTTGGTGGTCGTAAAGATATCACTGGCACCAACCCAATTGCCTACGGAATCCCAACAAATGAATATCCTATCGTCTTTGATGCGGCAACTGCCATGCATGCCTATGGTCGAATTCGACAAGCAAAAGAGGCTGGAGAGAAATTACCAGACAATGCCTATGTTGATCAGAATGGAGATATAACAACTGATCCAGAAGTTGCATACGCTGTGCTTCCGTTCGGTGGTTTCAAGGGCTACGCAATTAACTTACTAATTGATGTACTAAGCGGAAGCCTGGTACGAGGACGAAGTGGCCTCGATCAGCCAACGGATTCTCAGGCATACATTGGTACGTTCTTCATCATCATTGATCCAGCAAGTTTCGGCGAGTTATCTGACTTTAAAGAATCGACTACGAAGCTAGTCAAGGACATACTGGCCGTACCACCGGTTGACCCAGCCAAGCCTGTCAAAGTTCCTGGAATAAGAGGCGCCGAGAATATTGCTAAAGCTGAAGCAGACGGCTCGGTTGAAATTGAAGACGAAGATTGGCAAAACTTCACCAAAGCACTTAGCGAGCTAAAAAATGCCAAGTAAAGAGCTCGGCAAGGAGCAACTTGGTCAGCTTTTTCATCAACATTCAGATACGGAAATTGTAGAAGCGCATCGTAATGAGGCGGCATTTGCAAACGATGTTTATGAGCTAGCAGATGCGAATGGAGATAAGTATGTCCTACGTGTACTTAGGCTCCAAGTTCCAGAAACAGTCGCCATGGAAGCTGACCTTCAGGATAGATTACGAGCAAATGGTGTGAATACTCCACACTATATAAAACTTGCCAATGATAGCTATGTAGGCGAAGCTGATGGCTTACGTTTTACGCTGAGTCAATTCATAGAAGGAAAGGTGCCTCAGGCTGCCAGTCCTCAGCTCATCAAAAGCTTCGGTGCGATTACAGCCCGTATGCACGAAGCGTGGGAAGGTGCTGAAATACCACGAAGTAAAATGCAGTGGCTTCATCCTGAAAACGCCGAAAAAGACCTCGCAGAGTATGAAGGTGAGTATTGGGCAAGGTTGAATCGTCTTGTTGGCGTGAAGGATGAACTTTTCAAGCTTGGTTTACCTGAAGCTGTTATTCATGGTGACCTGTGGCTTGGTAATGTATTTGCTGACGGTGATGAGGTTACTGCAGTGTTTGATCTCGAAACTGCACAGAATGGCATTCGACTCTTAGACCTTGGTCGTACATATGCATCTATGAAACTACAAACAGAGTTACCGGCGGATGAAATCATCAAGCAGTTATTCGAGGGTTATGACAGTACCGCTCAGAAGAAACTCACCCAGGCGGAAAAAGATAACTTTGGTCTTGTTATTGCATATGTATCTGGCGTGTGTGCGATATGGCACGCCGCACAAGGCACTGAGTATACCGTACCCTATTTAACTTTTGGCGAAGAATTTCTGAGTTAGCAACACTACCTTGATAGGTTTGTTCGGTACGTACACTGAGAAAGTTACGGAAGAAAAAGTTCCACCATTTACCGATGAGCTTGCCAAGAGGGTTTATCATAGAGATATGTACAAACACCTCAAAGAGCGCCAGTACTACGAAGATATCTATGACAAGATGACCATTGAAGATGCTCGCAGAGGCATGAAGTCCTACGACAAGTTCTACATTCAGTTCGAGAAAAAACTGCTTAAAGACGACACCATCGATCGTCCTGGCAATGCACTAATCCTGAACCTTTTCTATATGAATTCCATTGGTAACAATCTGATTCGGCGATACAAGAATCGGGAAAAACACATCTCAGACTGGATGAATCGGGATGAAGAAAAAGACGAAACAATTTCCAATGCTCGCCTAAAAGTAGAACCCTATTGTCACCACTGCGGCAAAAAAGGACTTCGCATTAAAGACAAGTCTCTTATGCCCCGTAAGTTCGACAGATTTGATGAAGACTCAGACGAAGTTCTCTTTATGCTTTCGTGCCCCCACTGCAAGAAAAATAGCGCCTTCTGGGAAGACGGTACCGCCTGGAAGCCAAAGCCAACACTCTGCACCAAATGCAATTCTGAAATGACGCATAAATCAACGAAGACTAAGAAGTATCTGACCACATCATACTCTTGCACTGAGTGTGACCACACCTTCTCGGACAAGATGGAGCTCGGAAGCAAGGTTGAAAAAGCAGATCCAGATTTCGAAAAAGACAGGATCAAATACTGTCTCGTCGACAAAGAATTTCGGGATAAACTATTCGAAATTCAAATCGGACTCGAACGATTAGCGCAGCATGGCAAAGAAATGAAAGAAAAAGAAGATAACAAGCATGTATACGATGCGATCAAGGAACTGGAGAAACCAAAGATTGCAGAACTGATCCCACTGCTCACCCCCAGCCTAGAAAAAGCCGGGTACATTGAACTCCGTCTCGACCAGCCAGAAATAGGCAAAGACGTGTACCTTGGGTTCAGTTGCCTAGATAGCAAATCTGATCGCGATGATTATGACAGCAAGCGAACACTTAAGAAGCGCGTAGATGCTGCACTCAAAGATACCAATTGGCGCTTGATGAGCGATGGCATATCATACAGACTCGGCTACCTAAGCGGTAGACTGCGAGCGTATGAGCGAGAAGAAGATTTAATGAATTTAGTAACAAAAAGAAAGCTCAATAACAGCGATAAAACAAAGAACATTTAGTAGTAACCTTAAATGTCGGCAGGTTTTAACGCGCTAGATTATCACTGCGTAAGCAGCAATTTCTCTAACGCGAGCGGCTGATCGTTCAGCGCTGTATTTTGTGGTATAGCCTTCGCTTGTAGCGACAGCCTCGTGGTTCGCTCCGTAAAGCGTCCAACGCCACTCACCAGCACGATCTTGGAATATTTTGAAATATGGATTTCGCATTACTCCACCTCCTCGTGTGTTATTAGTTGCTCGGAGAGTTCGACCTTTTCAAAACCTCTCCCCGCCACAAATCGCCGTACGATCTGTGGAGGAGGAGGTAAGGTAGCGAACTAACCGAGTCAAGCTAAAGCCCCCAAAGGTTATCCCGCCGACATTTAAAAGTACTACATGATAATTATACCAAGTGAAGCAACCAACGCTGATTTCCAGATTAATGAGAGTTCAATTCTAAACTTAGGTTTCTGAAATAATGCTTTGGAGCGTAATAAGTTCTTTGACCATCTGGTCGGGATGTTCTCTGAGATCAACCTTGAACCACGAATCAAGCTTGCCAGCTTGCTCAAGCGCTATCTTCTCACCTGAGAAGCAATCATCATCGTACCAAATAAAAGGCTTGCTCATATCAATGGCATCAGTCTTTGCCAGACTCCATACCGTTGGCCTGAATTTCTTCAGCCATGGTCGTAGGTCTTCACCGGAGGCGCGGTTCAGATACTCCACTGCATGGTCGGGTCTGCCATTCATGCAATGTGTCGTAAGCCAGTAGACTTCAAAGTTATCTGCAGCGAACTTTATGAACTCGGCCGCACCTTCTGCCAAGTGCTCCTCATTGGCTAACAGTACGCCATCAATATCTAGGTACAGACACGGTTTCATTCTGCAGCTCTTTCAACCAACTCGAGAAATGACGCCGCTCTGAGAACTGAATCAAAAGCTCTACTTGTCTTTACTTTCATATACGACTGATACAAATCTTCGGCCAGTTCAACCAACTCCAAAGCAGCGTCAGTCCTGAGGTAGCTCACGTTTAAATCACCAAGACGCACCCGGTCGAGTGCATCAGCATCTTTTAATGCTTTAAGTTCAGTCGTCATTTCGGGCACTTCATAATCAGGCGGAACGTGCCAAGTAACTGTATAAATGACAGCGTTAAGTATTTCGGTTGACATCTGATTGGACAGGTTATTTTTTATCCACTGTGCGGAACGCTTTCCATGTTCGAGATCAACACCGTCATCTACGCGTCCTACATCGTGCGTAGCAGCAGCCCACCTTACCACCTCTCGGTTTACAGCTATTCCTTGGTCTTCGAGTTTGCTACAGATTAGCTCTTGTAGGATGAACACCCGTGCCATATGGTCCACCCCGTGTAGTTCGCTATCGTGAGAAAGCCAAGTAGACTTTGTTTCAAATTTTCGAATCAGTTGCTCTGGAATTGGTAAGATATCGCTGTGGTCCTTTTTCATATCCCCATTCTACACGGTGTTACAATACAAGTAGAAGATTCGTGTTTTGCT
>CAZNVG010000061.1:0-2265 GCA_964576475.1 uncultured Candidatus Saccharibacteria bacterium
GAAAAGTAAGGCAACTATGTATGAGAGGTTGGCTGTTCTAGAAGATTTAGGCTATGTACAGAAGCGCTACGAGAAAGCCTGGAAGCTACTCGGCAGGCCTGCGGTCTACTCTCTGACCGGCAAGGGGCTTCGGATACTTCGCGATACGAGTTCTGGTTACTTTACTGACGCCGTCATCCGGAACCAGTACAAAAATAGATCCGCCAGCTTACAGCTGGTGGACCACAGTTTGGACGTGGCCAAACTGTGTGTGCAGCTCTACAAACAGTACGACAGTAAATATGATATCTTCGCAAAGTCGGAATTAGACCAATTCGAGGAGTTCATGCGACCACTCCCGGATCTGTATATACGTACCAACCGTAAAGACGAAGATGAGCAGCCCATACACTACCAACTTGAAACGATTGAAGCCGGGACCTTCACCTGGATGCTTAAGAAGCGCATTAATGCTCACCAGGAATGGTTTGATGAGAATAATGATGAGGGCTGGGGCTTTGAGGATAGCTATCCAACCCTACTGCTCGTCTGCGATAACCAGAGCACCGAGAAGCGTATACACCGCCTCGTTGGCGGCAAATACATGGATTTTGAGACGTGGACGACAACACGGGAGCGACTAGCATCTGGTGGGAAGAAGATATGGGTGCAGTACTACGATGAGGATGAGATGGAGTATTTACCGCTCTAGCAATACCACCCTGTCCCTACCTGTTAACGTGTTAAAATAACAATAGAATGAACGAAACTGACCGATCTGCTGCCCAACAATATCTTGACGAACTAGCCCAGCAACTTCGAAGCGGTCAGGCACGTGAACACGCCTACCGTCCAGCTTTGCAGCGCCTCATGACCAGCTTTGACGATGTCAATGCTATCAACGACCCTGCGCGTAGCGAAAACGGCAATCCAGATTTTGTTTTCCTGAGAGACAGCAACCGCGATATTATCCTCGGCTACGCTGAAGCCAAAGACATCACGGTAGATCTCGACAAAACGCTTAAGACCGAGCAGCTCCGACGCTACGCTGGTTACGAAAAGCTATTCCTGACTAACTACCGCGACTTCATCTTCCTCGCCAGTGGCGAAGAATACTTGCGTATAAGCGTCGGTGAGTTGAGCGGCGAAACATTCACGCCGGATCACGACCAAGCACTCCGCCTCATGGGCGAACTGCAAGCATTTCTGGAAAAGAAACCAGAAGCTATCAAAAGCGGTAGACGTCTTGCGGTCATTATGGGCGGTAAGGCGCGCCGTATACGCGATAACGTCGCCCAGTACCTCGAACATGAAACAAGCGAGCGCAATGTCGAACTGGAAAAGATTTACGGCCTTATGAAACATTTGCTCGTCCATGATTTGACCAAGAAGGATTTTGCCGACCTGTACGCCCAGACGTTGGTCTATGGCCTGTTTGCAGCAAGATATAACGATGAAACACCTGACGATTTCGACCGCCGCGAAGCAGTCGAGGCTATACCAAAAACCAACCCATTCCTACGGCAGTTCTTCAATCATATTGCAGGGGCAGATTTTGACGCACGCCTAAGATACATTGTCGACGAACTCTGCGAAGTATTTTCTATCAGCGACATCCGAGCGCTTGTAAAGCACCAGGCAACCAAGTTCGCCGTCGATGACGAACAAGACCTCACAATTCACTTCTACGAGGACTTCCTGAAAGAATACGACCCTGTCATGCGCCAAAGAATGGGCGTTTACTATACGCCAGTGCCAGTCGTGCGCTATATCGTCCGTAGTGTCGACAAGATTTTGAAAGAAGAGTTCGGAATAACAAAAGGCCTTGCGAGTGATGAGTCTATCACGCATACCGTCGAGACGCAGCCGTGGCGCAAAAAGGGTGAGCGCAAGGATCGTCTAACCAAAGATATCGAGGTGCCTCGAGTGCAGGTGCTTGACCCGGCAGTCGGTACAGCAACATTCCTAAACGAAACTATCAAACACATCTACAAGAGCTTTGCAGGCCAAGAAGGTCGCTGGCCTGCGTATGCAAAGAATAATCTCGTTAAACGATTGCACGGATTCGAGCTGATGATGGCGCCGTATACAATCGCCCATCTCAAACTCAGCATGACACTGCGCGAGACTGGCGTAGACGACATCACCGATCGCCTAGGTGTATATCTGACAAATACTCTCGAAGAGGGAGTGCCAACACAACAAGACCTTCTATCCCTACTTGGTCTTGCTGGCGCGGTCAGTGAAGAAAGCCAACACGCAGCAGATATCAAAACAAATCAGCCA
>CAZNVG010000061.1:2275-2723 GCA_964576475.1 uncultured Candidatus Saccharibacteria bacterium
GTTCAAATAAAACGAAATATGCAGAGAGTTTGGTTAACAAATATCGCGTCGAGCCGGGTGGAACGCAAAAGCTACAAGAACGTAATTCAAAAATGATCGGTGATGATTATGTTAAATTCATGGCATTCGCCGAGGACATGATCTCCAAGAATGCTAGCGGTGTCGTTGCCATGATTACGAATAACGGATACTTGGACAACCCCACTTTTCGAGGTATGCGTTGGCAGTTACGGAAGGCATTTGACAAGATTTATGTACTAGACCTACACGGTAACAGTAATAAGAAAGAGACCTCGCCCGATGGCAGCAAAGATGAAAATGTGTTTGACATACAACAAGGCGTGGGTATTATTCTTGCGGTCAAGACATCAGCCTCTGCGGACCAAGCGGATATTTATCATGCAGATTTGCATGGACTACGCAAAGAAAAATTCAGAGTTTTAAATGA
>CAZNVG010000061.1:2733-5820 GCA_964576475.1 uncultured Candidatus Saccharibacteria bacterium
TTTCAGAGCATTATCCCCGATGAAAAGAACATAATGTTCGTGCCGTTTAGTATCACAGGCCAGTCTGAATATGACGAAGGTGTAGAGCTTGATGAACTTTTTGCCGTTAAGGCTGCTGGCATAAAAACCAGTTCCGATGGCACCTCGATTGCATTCTCAAAACAGGAATTGCAAAGTCAGATATCAAAAGCTGACGAAATCGAATATTACGACGATACAAAAGTGAGGAATATTTTATATCGTCCATTTGATGTAAGGCAAATTTATTACGACTCAAAGATCGTTAAGCGTGACAGGTATCAACAGATTAAGCATTCACTGCAGAGCAACCTAGCTTTACTATCGGGCAGGTTTTCAAAGAACGGTATCATTTCCCAGTTTTTAGTGACTGACATCCTATCCGAGATGAAAACGGCAGAGAGCACGACTGGCTCGTACCATTTCCCGCTCTATCTTTACCACGAAGACGGCACTCGCACTCCTAACTTCAAGTCTGAAGAAATAAAGCAACTGACATTAAACCTATCTGTTGAGCCATCACCTGAAGATATCCTCGACTACATCTACGCAGTGTTGCACGGCCCAAGCTACCGAGCAAAATATAAGGACTTCCTCAGGACTGATTTCCCGCGCATACCAGTGCCAAGCCAGGCAGACTTTAGCCGACTCGTACCCCTTGGTCGACAACTTCGCGAACTTCATCTCGTAAAGTCTCCCATCGTTGATGATTACGAAACTACCTTCCCAGAGGGCGGTAGTAACGTGGTCGAAAAACTGAACTACGCAGACAGCAAGGTTTGGATTAATGAAAATCAGTATTTTGGTAACGTACCAGAACTAGCCTGGAATTTCTACATCGGCGGATATCAGCCAGCCCAAAAGTGGCTCAAGGATCGCAAGGGCCGTTCACTTTCTGACTTCGACCTCGATCATTACCAGAAAATCATTAAAGTCCTACTTGAAACCGACAGGATCATGAAACAGATAGGCTAAAGCCAGCGCCATTATATTGTGGTAATATTGAATACATGGGGGATAGTCATAAGCGTTATTTAGATTGCGATATGCACTACCATAAAATAAACATGCCACAATTCGACACAAAAGACCGCGAAATACGCAAAGAGCTAGTTCGTAAGCTGGAAGATGCCTATAGAGATGACCCTGAACATAAGATTGTTGAGGAACTTGGTATTAACCACGGCTCCGTGCGAGCCGATGTTGCAGTTATCAACGGCATCATGGGCTGCTACGAAATAAAGAGCGACCGCGATACGCTCTTGCGTCTGCCGGAGCAGATTCGAGCCTACAATGCGGTCTTTGATAAAGTAACGCTCGTTGTGGGGTTTGCTCACTTATACGAGGCTCTAGAGATGATACCTGATTGGTGGGGTGTAACGATTGCAAAAACGGATAAGCAAGGTGGTATCGTGCTCAATAACATCCGTGAAGCTAACTACAACACTAACAAGGATAAAGATGCCATCGCGCGGTTGCTGTGGCGCGAGGAAGCGCTACGTATACTCGCAGAGAAGCAACAAGACGGCGGCATACGATCAAAACCTAAGACCGTTATCTACGAACGACTTACAAGTGTCCTAGACGTTGAAGAGCTATCACTTATTGTTCGTCAGTTCTTGCGTGCTCGTCCAATGTGGCGATCTGCTTCGCTGTAAGTGTGAGGTGATGATTTAGTCCTGCTTTGAGCCAAGTGGTTGGGTTGCCTGTTTTTGTGGTATCAGCGGCTCGTTCGGCGATATACTTATCCCCGTCACTGTAATCGGCACCCTTGAAGTAGTTTTGACCGATAATCAGTTGCGCCAGAGCTGGGTACTGCTGATGTCCGGCCCCGTTCTTGTTGCGCAGCCCTTCACCACGGCTAATCTCCCACTGTTGATCATCGGCGTAACGGACACTGGCACTGGTATTTGTTCCAGGAATCTGACCATAGAATATGGGGTGCTGGATAGCATAATCAGAATACAGGGGTACTCTCGGCAGTCCTGTGTTGCGTAATGCGTTCCAGACTCGCCAATCGTGTCTTATGACTTGATTGTGAGAATGTTTTTCGAATTCAGATAGGTCTTTAGGGAACGCTCCTCCGGATAAAATTACCGTTCTCCAGTTTTTAAGCGATGGCAGCCTTTTAAGTTGAGCCGATACATTTTTAGCATCATCAGACTCGCCAACAACACCAAGGTCAATCAGAAGATCTGTTTTAGAAATATCTAGTTTATTTTGTGTTACAAAGTCATCGATTATTTGGCTGAGGGTTTCATCGTCCAGATTATAACGGTCGATACGAATACACAGCCCATTAACACTACTGGTCGCATAGTCGATAGCGACTTTGCGTGTAGACATGTCTGCATCCGTACTAACCACTGGGATTATATGGGTAACAGGAATAAGCGTCGCCTGAGCAGATTTCAATGAATCATCTAAAATTTGTTTTAGTGTAGCCGCACGAAGTTCACCGTCAATGAGGTGTACGTCAACAAATGCAGTGCTATCTATCGGGCAACATTTATTAAGTTCATCTATGGTACTTGGTAGATTATTCTGTAATACGGCCTTTGAATCGCTCAATATTTTGTTGTAGTCGCCCTTGTCCCGCTTGGGTGCGGGCATTATAAGCTCGAATAGCGGTGTTATATTCTCTCGTATTTTTACATCGAGCTTAGCTAACGCGTCGCGTTCGGCCTTTTTCCATCTTAGAACCGGTATGTAATCTTTAATCGTAACCATGATGCCTCTTATGAAAATTGTCCATTAAATAAGTGCCGAACACCCGTGTTTGTGTCGTTAACTATCTTCTTTAGATAGAAATAGTTTTGATGTTTATGGCGAATATAACCTGCGACAACCGCAACATGTATACCAAGCTCGTTTGCAAGACTTTGAGCGGCCATTGGCGAAGGGATAATTTTCGCAGGGCTTATCTCCCATTTAGCGGCAGGAATTATAGCTTCTTGCGCCATCTGGTCGGCTTCTGTTTCGGTATCGTTCACATCTATTCCTAAGCCATCTTCGAGTTCGTCGAAGAAGATAGAATCTTTATTTAAATGTTTTGATATATGCGCTAAT
>CAZNVG010000062.1:0-5685 GCA_964576475.1 uncultured Candidatus Saccharibacteria bacterium
AATTTTATGTAGTGATTCCAAGTTCAGGACGAGATAACGACTTCGATGCCGTCAAAGAAGAGTTGTATCTCAACGCCGACATTGTGACTAAGGGTTTAGCGCGAATGGGCATGCATAGCAATATCCTCACAAGCCTAGAAGTACTCGATCTCTTCTATAGCTTCTACAACCCTGGCCAAGCTAAACGTCAACCAATCACTGATCAGACTATGGAAATTTTAAGCAGGAGTTACCTATGAGCATAAAAACTGCCATCAAAATTCCAGCAAATAGTCCACTCGCCCAGTGGAAGAAAAAGCGGGATGATAAACCAAAAGAGTTACGCCTACAGCTCGGTGAACAAGACGCGATGGATATACTTTCCTACTCCGGACTCGAAGAACAGGCAGACCACCTAGTAATCGACGGTCGTTACGTACGAGTACTGTTTATTTCTGGCTATCCCTTTGTGGCAAGTTCCGGCTGGCTCAATAACCTCGTGAACTTTAATCATAATGCCGACGTCAGCTATCACATTGCTAGTGTCGATGCCACGCAGGCCCTACCCAAACTGCACCGTAAAATAACTGAGCTGGTATCAACTAAGCGGGCGTACATGCGCGTCGGTAAGATTATCGGGCCAGAAATAACTGATCCTTTAGAGTCGGCTACAACCTTGCGTGACAAAATACAGCGCGGTCAGGAAAAACTTTTTCAGGTTTCAATTTACGTGACGTTGTCTGCAGACTCACTTATGGAGCTAGATAAGACAACGAAACTTCTCGAAACAGTTTTATCAGCACGTCTGTTTTACATGAAAACTGCTCGATACCAGCAACTTGAAGCCTTGCAGTCGATACTTCCTCGGGCACAGGATAGCTTGAATCAAAAACGAAACCTCGATAGTTCTTCTGCTGCCTTAACATTTCCGTTTATGAGTTCTGAACTGGTGCAAGAATCGGGTATTCTCTACGGAGTTAATAAATCTAACAATTCACTAGTAATCTTAGATCGCTTTGGGCTTAACAATGCTAACAGTATCGTCTTTGCCCAGTCAGGCAGTGGTAAAAGCTACGCTACAAAAGTAGAAATACTGCGCCAGCTAATGCAAGGTACTAAAGTCATCGTAATAGATCCTGAACGTGAGTATAAACGTCTTAGCGAATCAGTAAACGGTACTTACATTAAGTTATCGGCGAAATCCAAAGAAAAGATTAATCCCTTTGATTTGAGTGCAACATATCGAAACCGCAAAGATTTATCTGAACATACGCAGGATCTGATTGAAGTCGTCTCACTGATGGCAGAAGGACTGGCGCCAAGAGAGAAAGCGGCCGTCGATAAGGCTATTCTTAAAATATACAAAGCCGCCAAGAAGACTACCCCACTGCTTGAAGATCTCTACAAAGAACTGCACGGCCTTGGACAAATAAAGCTATGCGACAGACTAGAAAAGTATATTAGCGGATCACTGGCAGATGTATTTAATGCCCAGACTAATATTAAGCTCAATAACAGACTAGTCATTTTCGACATCAAGGACTTGCCTGAGTCGCTCAGACAGATCATGATGATGATCATTTCGAACTTTGTGGCCAATCAAGTTAAAGCCAAACCTGAAAAGCGCCTTTTGGTCATTGATGAAGGTTGGTTGCTACTGGAACATGAGGAGTCTGCTCGATTCGTATCAGGCCTCGTTCGCCGGGCTCGTAAGTACTACTTGGGAGTATCGATCATCTCCCAGCAAGCTAACGACTTCCTAAAGAACGACTACGGTCGAGCGATTGCTTCACAAAGTAGCCTGCGAATACTTATGCGCCAGGACACCACTACTATTAAGAACGTGGTGTCAGAATTTCACCTAAGCGAATATGAAGAAAACTTTCTCCTAACCTGCGATAAAGGTGAAGCTTTGATTATTGCTGACCAGAATCACGTTGCCATCAAAGTTATAGCCTCAGATAAAGAGCACCCACTCATCACTACTAACCCAGCCGAGCTATATCACTTATGAACTGGATGTGGTGGCTTATTAAGCGCTCGAAAACTGAGCTCAAGATTATAGCTGCTACCTTTGCGGTGCTATTTTTGTTGCCGATATTTGGCGTCGTAGTGATTGCTAATGCTGGTATTACTGAAGTTGCTAATGCACTCGCATGGCTAAACCCAATAACGCACAAGATAGAAGTCAAGGATGCCAACGGCACTATTATTGCTGAGTTTGAAGCCTCTACGGTCTGGCCAGCGCGGGGGTATGTTTCAGATGAGTTTGGTTCACATGACTTGTTTCGCAGGCTCCTAGGTTTAGGCCCACATACTGGTATAGATATTGCCAATGAATGGGGTAATGAAGGCGATCCCATTACACCGTTTATGAAAGGTCGAGTGATAAAGGTTATAGATGATACTGACAATAGTGGCTACGGCAAGTACGTCGTTGTTGACCATGGATATAGCGTGACATCAATATACGCACACTTGTCAGCAATAACCGTTGCCGAAGATGATGAGGTTGAACCAGGCGATGTCATTGGTCTTGAAGGTACTTCCGGAACTTCGACTGGAGTGCACCTACACTTTGAGATACGTGTTTACGGCATTCCTACTAACCCACGCACTTTTATGGTGGGAGAACCAGAAGGAAACTCGCCCTAATGGACTACCAAGTATGGATCGCTAGACTAACGGGTTTGTTGCCGATTATTGCCAAAGTATTTGTTGTTATCTTATTTATCACCATTACTGTCCTGGTGCTACGCAAGCTGACTATATTCATACGCTCACTTCGACAAAAGACAGTGTTACTGGAAATTACTCCACCAGCCAGGACAGATCGTGTGCCTGAGGCTACAACCCAACTATTCACCGCCCTACACGGTCTCGGTATTAGCATGCGTTGGTACGAGTATGCATTTGGATTCGTCGATAGTTTTAGTCTAGAGATTGTTTCTACCAAACAAACTGGTATTCGCTTCTTGCTGCGCACTCCGAAATCCAAGGCCAATACAATTAGACAATCGATTACTTCGTACGTGCCGGACGTAAAAGTAAAAGAGACTAGCGATTACGAAATCACAAAGCGTCCACGGATTACGATCTTCAAACAAACAAAACACTTTGCATTTCCGCTGGCTAATCACGAAACACTCGAGAGTCACGACCCTATTGGCTATCTCACGGCGGCCATGACTAAACTGAAAGCAAGCGAGTTGATGTCGTTTCAGCTTGTCATTACTCCGATTCGATCAAGACAAGCCGAGCGACTGCGAGAAAAGATACTGAGCAATGAAGATCTGCTGTCTAAGCTCGGCAGTAGTTCGGTCGACAGCATGAAAGTTACCACAGGCATTAATAACGTATTATTTGGCGTTACTGATCTTGTTTCTGGCGCCTACCACGGAGCTTCAAAAACAGATTACTATGCAGCCCAAAAAGAACTGGACTACCAAAAACAGGTTGCCAAGCGCACCAAACCAGTTCGCACGCTCAGTTATTTTGAACATGAGCTAGTTTCGTCTATTCATCAAAAGTTATCTCAACCATTATTCAAAACCGATATTCGCCTGCTTGTCAGCACTTCAAGTAAGCAAACCTGGCGTGATCGTGGACGTAGCGTTCAGTCCGCACTGAGTTTATTCAGTGTGCCGAAATATCAGAGTCTAAAATCTCGAAAGATGTACCCTCAGCCAGTACGGCGTTTACTCTGCTATGCATTTGCAAAGAGACTGCCCGCACAAGTTATGGCCAGCAATGTTCTCGCCGCATCTGAGTTAGCCGGACTGTATCACTTCCCAAATACAAAGACTGCAAAAACTGAAAACATCGTAAAGTCACTGAGTCGCACACTGCCAGCTCCCGTTGCACTGAAGAATGGCAGTAATCTAGATATTCTACTTGGAAGTAACGAGCATCATAGTTCATATACCCCAATTGGCTTAACTGCTGATGAGCGTCAACGCCACGTTTATATTATTGGCGGTACAGGCAATGGTAAAACGACTATGCTTCTCTACTCTATTGTCCAAGACATACGTGCTGGCAAAGGAATCGCCGTACTTGATCCTCATGGCGATCTTGCCGAAACAATCCTTAGATATATCCCCCATGACCGTATCAAAGATGTTATTTACCTAAATCCTGATGATCTGACACATCCGATTGGGATTAACTTATTAGAGCTTGATCCATCTCTTGCTGGTGACGATCTACTTCGCGAAAAAGACCTCATTACCGAATCAACTATATCTGTGCTCAGAAAAATATTCTCAGAAGATGATAGTGGTGGTCACCGTATTGAGTACGTGCTCAGAAATACTATTCAGACGGCACTAACCATGGAGGGCGCAACACTATTTACGATATTTCGATTATTAAATGATTCAAAATACAGGCGTAACGCTATTTCAAGACTTGAGGATGAAGATCTGAAGAACTTCTGGAACAATGAAATGGGCAAAGCTGGTGAATTTCAGCGTGTGAAGATGGCGGCAGGTATTACTGCAAAGATTGGACGGTTTCTATTCTCAGCCAGTGCCAAACGAATACTAGAACAGGAGAAGTCGACTATCGACTTTAACGACATACTTGATTCCAGCAAGATCTTAATCTGCAACTTTTCGAAAGGTTTACTCGGCGAAGATACTTCAACCCTATTCGGCACAACTGTACTCGCAAAACTACAAGTTGCTTCACTCAGGCGGGCTCGGTTACGACAAACTAATCGTGTACCGTTCTATCTGTATGTAGATGAGTTTCAGAACTTCGCTACTATGAGCTTTGTCCAGATGCTATCTGAAGCGAGGAAGTACAAGCTCTTCTTAACTATGGCCGAGCAGTCTACTTCTCAGCAAGATCAACAAAGACTTGTAGATATTATCCTCGCCAACGTTGGTACGGTTGTTTGCTTTAGATCAGGTAGTCCAGCTGACGAAAGATTAATGCTGCCACTGTTTTATCCATATATCGAACAAGGTGAAATTGCTAATCTACCTGCTTATAACTTTTACTGCAGAATTGCCGCCGTACAAGCGCAAGAGCCGATGTCTGGTGTGACGGTGCTGCTTGATGATCAGGGTGAGGAGGCTGTGGCAGAACAAGCTGTCTGGTATTCGAGAATTGCTTACGGGGTAGAGTCCAATACGGCTGAAGAGAAACCGAAAGCCGTAGAGAATGTAGTTAAACCAAACATAAAGAAGACGAGGAAAACATCTTCGACGCCCACAAGCTCAGTTAAATAAACAAACTGCTCTTATGACTTTGCGCCTGGCATATCAAGATAAGGCCAAAATGCTCGTTTCTTCGTAGTAATCCTTTTAGGCTTAGGTGCTTTTACCTTAGCAGGGATCACAACTTCATAATCAAATATGCGAGGTAAATCGTCGCCGCTTGCATAGGCAATATCAAAGTCTTTATGCCACCTTTCCATGTCATACGATGTTTTTGGTGCACGCGAGGCAGCGTAAAGCGCTACGCCGAATCCGATTGCCGTGAATAGTAAAACCGACAGAGCCATGCCCATGATAGGCGCAAAGAACAGGATTAACGAACTATAGATTATGTAACATGGCCATAAACGTACATCACTATATCCACCTTGGATTATTGATATGTCTTCTGATTGTTTATTTTTGATTAACTTCATGACTATATTATAGCAGTAGACGCAAGCCTATTAGATGATTTGCACGCTAACTGATTAGTTTTAGT
>CAZNVG010000063.1:0-5656 GCA_964576475.1 uncultured Candidatus Saccharibacteria bacterium
TTATTCTGAGCAGACTTGTCGAGTAGCTTGTTTTCTTTTAGAGGTGGCAGGTTTGCGTCAGCACGTTCTTTATTAGTGGCTGCAATGACCTCAGAAACAGGAAAATCAGACACGCTTGCAGTATGTAGACGCTTTGGTAAATAGTTAGCCCAAAATACTATTCCTACAGATATAGCGACTATTATAAATAATCGTTCAAGCCATTTAGTCCACTTCTTCATAAACGTATTACACCACGTTATTGTGGCTTGCCGAAGTGTTGCACTATCACTACACTGTAGCTGCCCTGATAATTCTCGCTGCTACACACACCGAAACCAACCTCTTTATAGTCGGCGCTAACTATATTATCTCGGTGGGTCTGACTTTTCATCCACCCGTCCATTACGCCGTTTGTATCCCTGAAACCAAAGCCGAGGTTTTCTCCAGCCTTAGTATACTTGTAGCCACTGTTTCGTATAAACACCCAAGGCTCCGCACCGTCTGGTGAATTGTGTGACCAATAGTTTTTAGCAACCATATCGTTGCACTTGTTCTGTGCCGATCTATCCAGTACTGGATTCTCTGTCAAAGCTGCAATCCCATTCTCTGCTCGCTTCTCGTTCGTTGCCATGACAAGTTCACTAATAGGAAAGTCTGATACCTCGGGTCGTCTCTGTTGCACTATTGGTGCAGGTTGTGTCTGGTTTGCTCGTAACTCTGTATAACCAAAGAAAGCCCACCCTATAAGCGCTACAGGAGTGATTGTAAATACCGCCAGCTTCTCAAGCTTCTTCATAACCATATTATACCAGCGGCCTCAACGCTTAATAGTTTTAGACACTTGGTGGTGCGCATATTGCACACAGGTGTATAACAGAAACGCAAGTTGGTAAAACTCAAAAACAAGAAGCACTACCAGTATATAAAGTAGACAAAAAAACAACAATTACTCCTGAAGAAATAGTATGCCAAATATCTAACAGGGGTAGATGTTGTATTTATTACATTTGAAATTTATATAATTCGTTCTATGCTCCGGTCGGTTCAAGTGAAAGGAGGCATCCATGGAGATAATTGCTTTTACCGCACTACCATTGCAAAAACAATATTTTCAACAGAGACTTACAAGGAGAGACAACCATGAATCAACTACCATATGAATTCCACGTAACAGTTACGCCACACGAAAGAAATCCTGATGAGTTTCGTGAGATCTGCGCCGCTATAGGTGTAAAGGCAATCGTTCTTGATCTTGGAGTGAACAGAGGAATAGAGCTATCTGACTACATGACATCTTCTACACAAATGCTACATGCAGATCGGAACGCAGCGCAGGAGTTAGAACGGATCGCACGCGAAATGAAATCAGCAGGTCTTAATGTTGTCAGGCGAAAAATCGAGACGGCCCCGTGGCATCCACAGGCGCCGCAAGTAGAGGGAGAGGCTATGCCGGAAGGTAGCTACTTTGAGGCACATTTAGGTGTGCTTGTAGGCGAGGAGTCGGTTGCGGTATTTCGTAGCGATCTTCAGGATGAAGACGCGACAAAAGACCTACATCTTTCGAGAAATGCCTTCAAACAGGCTTCGGATGGTCAGGTCGTAATGATGGCGACACTTCGTGATTACGACTCACCGTATATCGATTTTGCAGAGAGGGTTGCTCGTGCTCAGCAGTCCATCGAAGCAATGGGCTTATCACTAGATAAAGCGCCTATAACCGAGTTTGCACTGTATGACTCCAATGCCCATCACGACGATGCATGGATGGGAGTGTGACATGTATAGCTTTGCGATAGAAGGAATCAACGGCGTAGGCAAAACGCCGACAAGTCATTTGCTCGTGGAAGAGCTAGAGTCCGCGGGCCTCAGTGTTGGAACGTATGCGCCATACCATCTCGTGCGAAACAAGATTGATCTACCAGATATATTTCCCATGTGGAGCTATGACCCGATGGGCGCAGTCGATCTCCTGCATCAAACCATCGATGAAATCGAACATGATGCCGAAGCTCGCGGTCACGATGTACTTATGTTTGATAGGCACTGGATGACAGCGTTTGCACAGAAAGATGTTCGACCTGAAATTCCAGATTTGTGGGGTGGCAAAGTTGTGCCTGTCGTACTAATGACAGCCCCTGACGCCCATACACAGCGACTTGCTGAACGCGGTTATCAAGCCAGCTGGCTGCAAGCCGATGAGTTGAGAAGGGTTGCTGGTGTGTATGAGGCAATGTTCGACGAATATGCTTTTCGAATGCTCGGAAAGTTTGTAGTTGAGTCGGCGACGCAAGATTTACGTCCAATCGCTCGCGACATCGCGGCGATTGTTGCTCGTGAACTTGGGATAGTGAGATAACAAATTCAAAGGTATAGTTTATGGAGATGAGTAAGCCAATATATTTTGTGAGTAGTAGCGAATACAAGTTTAAGGAGGCGGTTGAGATATTGCCGCAACTTGTACATATTCAACTAGACCTTCCTGAAGAACAGTCACTCGATCCGCAGGTTGTGATCAAGGCCAAACTCGATGTTGCACGAAAGCACCATGACACTCCGTTACTAGTAGAGGACACCTCACTCTATCTTGACGGCCTGAATGGCTTCCCTGGACCGTTAATTAAATGGATGCTTCAGTCTGTTGGTCCAGAAGGTATACATCATTTGTGCGAGAAAATTCACGAGCGAGGCGCAGTTGCAAAGACTGTCGTCGGCTACGACGATGGTAATTCAATTGTGTTCTTTGAAGGAGCAGTCGAAGGCCAGATCGTTGCGCCGTATGGCAACGAAGGATTCGGATGGGATCGTATATTTCAGCCGGATGGTCTTAATGAAACATTTGCCGAAATGGGCGACGAGCTAAAGCCGGAGTTCAGTATGAGAAGTGCAGCACTCAAACAGCTACGTGAATATCTGTCGGAATAAGTGTCTATAGCTGTTGATTGACAGTCCTGTACATGAGTTTTGCGCTGCAGTAGCGTAAAGACATGGAGAAGTTCCAAGAAGAAATACTGCCCTATTTGGCTGCCCCTAGGCTGCCACGAAAGCATGCTCGCGCGATCATGGATCGTACAGTTGAGCGCTATAAGGAGCCGTGGCGGCGACATCATGTCGTGAAGCATCTTGGTGACATGAGTATCTTTCTTCTCGACAACGTGGATAACCTACAAAAGCCTCGTGTGGTGTTTTGGAGTATGCTTTTTCACGATGCAGTCTATGTGCCTAGCGCAGGTAAGCGTGTGAATGAGGAGTATAGCGCACTATTAGCCGAACAGCAGCTGCAACAACGACTTCCTGACGATGAAGTTTCAGAGATAAAATACAACATTCGCGCAACGGCTGATCATCTGGGGACACCTGGTCGCAGTGATCTGAATTATCTTCTTGATGCTGATATGTCTCCGCTTGGTGGCAATAGAGAGGAGTTTGATCAGTACGATGCAGACATCGAGGCCGAGTATGTTGCAGAGCCACCATTTGGGTATGACAGAAATGTCTACTTAGTTGGTCGCGAGCGGTTCATGCGTAATTGTGACTACCAGCGTCCACTGTTCTTGACACCAGAAGGTTACGACCAATATGAACATCAAGCTCGCGCAAATGTCTATCGTCGATGGGAAGAACTTCACTCACTAAACGGATTGCAGGACTAGGTATGGGGATGCCGCCGCGTTTAAGCGCCAGTCATTTTCGACTTTTCGAGGAGAGTCGTACTCCAGAGTCGCACACTGTTGAGCGCGTCGTCTATCGTGATAGAGAAATTGAACTATTGCCTAACCCCGATCCTGAAAATTTTAAGATTGAGCGTATTGCAGATGTTGGCTCGTATGTCTGTGCGCTCGTTTACTACCCAGACTGCACAAACTTTGAAGGTCGTAAGCTTATTGTTTTCGAGCAGACATCACAGGCGGAAATTCTTGGTCTCAACAATCTAGACCCGCATTTTGAGGAAGATGGAAATGTCATTGCACGATTTCGACCGGATGATCAGGGATGGGAAGACGCGCTTGGGCTTATGCGTTTAAGGTCGGAGCGATAACTAAGCTGTCGCTTTTTTAAGTTTTTTGGCGGGTGTGACTTTATTGAAAGCATCTTGTAGTAGCAGAATATCCAGACCATCAGGAACTACAAACAGGATTATCATCGAGAGTGCGAATGTGATCTTCTCTTTCGTTATGCGTTCAACTGCCTTTGAGTAGCTCCAGAACCAAATAGCGATGAGAGGCAGGAATGAAGCGCATGATAGGTAGAAGAACGCTACAGCATACATTGGAGGATTGAATGCACAGCCTCCTTCGACAGATCGCACGTTATTGTCATCATCGACTACTTTTATTTCAGGTTCTTGACAGGAGCTGTTGAGGGCTTCTCGTTGATTGTGTCCAGAGGCTACAAGCACCCCTACGGCGAGGCTCAAGAATACGAAAGGCAAAACCAAGATCCATGGAGAAACTATTTTTATTTTTTTGTCTGCGCGCATCATTTCTTTACGTGTTGCGATGAACCAGTAAAGTCGATACAAGCCAAAGGTAAAAATTGTTAACAAAAATGTTTGTATGAGCGAGCGTTGTTTCATTACGCAGCCTTTCTTTTGGGTAGTTTGTTAAAGCTATCTTGTACTACTGCCATTCCGATAGAACCTAAAAGCCAAAATAGCAGAACAACGACAGTTGTATTGTATTTACCATTAGTTACCTTCTCTACTGCCTTGCCAAAATTAATGTAAAAATACAAAGTCGTGGCTAAGCTGCCAATAATAAGTGCAAAATATGCGAGCATCGATAATGCGGAATACTTAGACGTGATCATGAATGTGAAGACAAGCACTGCTGTAGGTATTTGCCACAAAATAAACCACATTGAGGGAATGGAGCTTTTGGTCGTACGTATAAGTTCGGTACGACGCCGAGAAATCCAAATGTAGGAGTAGATACCAAACGTAACGAACGGTATAAGTGCGACGGCTAAAGGGTCTTGGTACTTCACGAGTATATCGTCTCTTAACTGCTTATGCTTATGAGGACACTATAGCAAGCAGTGTCTCGAGATACAATTGAAATTTAAAAGCCAGTTGTACATACTGAATCTTAGTGAACCAGCGAATCCAGCAACGCTTGTCATCAAGCAGGGTGGTGATTTTGGCATCAATAGGAGTCCTTTTGGGGCTGGCGTGGGGTCGATGGCCGGCTGTCTTACTGTGCCTACCAGTACTGACTAGTCTGATGTTGGTGTTATATAAACGGTTTGCGCTTGTACTGGTCGTAGCGCTCGTTATTGGGTTTAGCTTGGGTGTTGCAAGAGGGATGCAGGCGAGTGGTTCTGCTCTAATAGTAGAACCGTTTTATGGGAAGAAGATAGTAGTTGTTGGAAGAGTAGTCGATGACCCTTCGTATGCAGATCATGGACAAACAGAAGTGTATCTATCAACAGCTACTATCCAAGGTGGTCCGAAAATAGCTGGTAAGGTACGAGTTCGAGGATATGCCTTAAACTTGAATCGTGGAGACACCGTTCGGGTTGAAGGGAAGCTATACGATGGGTTTGGAAGTTATAGTGCGTCCATGTACTATGCGCAAATAACAGTGCTACAGCATGACGAAGGTTGGGCGCATGCAGTACGTAATCGATTCCGAACAGGGCTGCTCAATAGTCTTCCCGAACCAAGTGCTTCTTTGGC
>CAZNVG010000064.1:0-5386 GCA_964576475.1 uncultured Candidatus Saccharibacteria bacterium
TTACGTCTACCGTTTGCTGCGCTTCAAAGTAGGCATCGGTAATCATGGAACTATTGGTGGTTGGCTGCGCCGCGTGTCGTACCGCCCACCCCCGAGTATCCGCAATGTCCGCAAGATACGACAGTCGGCGCTCAGCTTCGGCTTCATCGAACTCTTTTGTTCGCTGGACTTCCACTACCTTTGGTACGGTAATCTCCACGAGCGACTCAACCCCGTCAGATGACCATAAACGTTTGCGGGGCTTTAAATAATACGATACTAGCGCCGCAAGGTATACTTCCATCGGTTGATCTTTTCGTAGCGGCAACGCAAGCGCTCCAAAGAACAAGATTACTGGTAGCGGCAAAATTGCGAGGCCAATAAACAAATGGCTCAGTCCCCAGGCCACTACAATAGCAATCGCCACCACTATAAGATAAACAAATTGCCGAAAACTAAACGGCCCAATTAACTTGTCGTCCGCCTCTACATCCTGCGCCACCTTGTAGACTGCCATAGTAGCCTTAGTATAGCACCTCTTCGACCCAACAACCACTAGCAGTGTTGACAATTAGCAACTTTTTTGCTATAATGATAAATATAAATGTATTTTATTTAGAAAATCACCGTAAAAGGAGATAACGATGCCTACCACAGACCCTAAACCACGTCACCATAATCTACTAAGAGACACGGTAGCATCAATAGCTGCACTCGGTACTCTTGCCCTAGGTGCCTGTGCGTCTCCGAGCGCTACCTCACCCGAGAAAAATCCAACTGCTGCCACCCCGTCTGGGGAAGCGTCTAAACCCTCAGTGCCGGAAGCAATGTCTAATAAAGAAGTCTTCAACGCCCCACTCGACCAGCTTCTTTCAAGGACAGATCAAGAACTCTACTCTCTGCCGCAGGAGTTGCAAGCGAATAACCTTGTAAATGACAGAAACAACATTCGCGCTCTCTTTAAGCCTGTTGTGAGTGAAAAAGCTAACACAAAAGAGCGCGCTACCGAATACATAGTACAAATGTACGATCGGTTTAACGCATCAAATAGGCTTGCTTCATCTGATGTTGATACAGAAGCCGCGAGAAATGGACAAAGTACTAAAACCGACCGACGAAAGGACTTTTTGGAGGCTTGGAGAGGTATGCAGGGCTATGGTGACACTTTGGTACCCGCAGACCCAGGGGTACTTTCTAATACCGATAATAGATATGCCCGCTATACTATGGGCCCATTTAATGGTCAAACAGCTGCATTTCCTACTGCAAATGTCCAGATACCGAATCTCGATGAAGCGATCATAACAACAAATGCCGACGGTACGTTTACTGCAGAAGTCCCAGAACGTTTTATTGCAAAGTTTGACACGGAAGTGGCAAGAAGGGTGATGGGTGATGACAACGATCCAGTCGGATTTGAGCAAAGATGGGGAAATATAGATGTTAAACAGATCCGAGAGTTCAAGAATTGCGGCGTAAAAAAAGGCGCAGATATGATAACCTGCTCTAGTTCGGGTATAAAGGAAGATCCGAAAGCCACCAGTTAATATATTGAATAAGTCGTGATGCAGTAAGAAAAGGTTTGTGAGCAAACCTTTTCTTTTATATGCTTATGCTATTTAATATAGAGCAGGATGGGAACACGCACGGCAAGTTCTAAAGTATATAAGCCACGTATTCGGCTGTTTTTCATGTCCTTGCTAATCGCTTTTGCGAGTATAGCAACCCCACTTCTAGTAAGTACCCCTACCTATGCGGGTACGGCAGAGGATATTCATGATATTACCTATAAATACTACGCCGCTATCTATTTACGGGATTGTTTAGCAAGAAGAGGTTCGCCCAGGAATCATATTCCTGCCGCGTCTGCCAAAACCATTATGGATGGCGCGTTCAGCAGTGGCCACAAAGTTGTTATCGGTCGATACTTCGAACCCGATGATGGCTTAGCGGGATGCGAAGAAACCCCTTTGCTAACAAGAGCATTGATGAGTCTTGGGTACGCCAATGATCCGGGTCGATTGCTGACCGACATAGGCTATACGAAGGTAGGTAACTTTTATGATCGTAGGCCAGACGATACAGATACTATGAACACCACTATTGTGGATAAAATAAAACTACCAAACTATGCTCGCTACGTTTATTACCAAAAGCTCTTTTCAGAAAACTGCCAACTTCTTGAGCTCAATTCTGGAGGCAATGGCGAGATAATAACTATTAAAAAGATGGTTCTTGGTGATGATGGCGAATATTCTATAAAAGACGTCCAGATGCAATGGAAAGAGATGTCTGTGCACGGCACTATAAGCAAGTACGATCATCTTGCCGATCAAGTAACATGTGATAATTTACGTAAGTCACTCGATATACTAGTGGCTGCAGCAGTGACCTACAATAATGAGCACAAAGATGATCCAATCAACGAGAAGACAAATAACACCCCCGCAACCACAGATTGCGCCAAGAATCCAGATGCAGACGAGTGTAAAGACAAGATTACCTGTACGATTGAAGGTATCGGCTGGTTTGTCTGTCCTGCCATGACATTTATGGCGACAATAACCGATCAAGCATATGGCTTTTTGGCAGAAAAATTTTTAGCGATAGACACAGGACTCTTGACGGGTGCTCAGTCAGCTTGGGCGCGCTTCCGCGACATCGCCAACATCCTTTTTGTCGTCGCTCTTCTTCTTGTAGTTTATTCACAAATTACCTCTGTTGGTATATCAAACTATGGCATCAAAAAAATGCTACCGCGTATCGTTGTGGCCGCACTTCTAGTGAATCTATCATTCCTTATCTGTCAGATTGCGGTTGACCTTAGTAATATACTCGGATACGGTATCACTCAATTCTTCGGCAGTATTAATATCGGGGAAGCTTCATCTGGAGGCGGGATATCTGGCTTACAGTGGACCGCAGTAATCGGCACAATATTGGGTCTGGCGGTGGGCATAGCCTTTGCTATCAGTGTACCTGTTGTTGTCTCAGCTCTATTGGCGATTGGTTTAATTGCATTGATATTAATTGCTCGGCAAGCGCTAATTGTTCTTTTGGTGGCAATTGCACCACTTGCATTTGTGGCGTACCTCCTCCCCAACACCGAGCAATGGTTTAAGAAATGGACGAAGATGTTTTCTACGCTTCTACTCCTATTCCCCATCATTGGGCTTGTGTTTGCTGCTAGCCGACTTGCTGGTGGAATCATAGCGAAGGCGGCGGGCGACGACGACTGGCTTATGAAAGTTGTTGCACTCGCAGTGACGGCCCTTCCCTTCTTTGTCGTACCAGGGTTACTCAAGGGCGCGCTAGATGCAGCTGGTGCCGTGGGAGCAAAGCTGAAAGGAATGGCAGATCAAAGGATGTCGCGAGCCAGAGAGGGCACCGCGAAAAAGGCCAAAGAACGCTACGAAAGAAGTGCTTTCGCGAGGGGCAAGAAGCTTCGTGAACAAGGAAAAGAAGATTATAGAACTCGACAGTATGCTCGTGCTGTTGCTGGAGACGACACTAGTATTATTGGACGGGCGAGGCGTAGAGCTGCTGCCGGTGTTACTGGTCGTGCTTGGACACCCGCTGGGGAGTACGCGGCAGGCCGTGCCGAACGAGTTGCTGAAGGTAAGGTAAAAGAGGTTGAACATGAGGAAATTAAATACGCTACCGAGCGACAACGGGGCATGACTACTGCCGACGTGGCCAAGATTGCCCAAACAGGGATGCATAATGGTGTGAGGGTGTCTGAAGCGGAACGGGCGGCGGCTATTGATCGAACTATGACTACGGGCGGCTTTAATGACAGACGTAAAGTGCTTGAAGCGATGGCCTCAAACAAGAGTGGCACCACTCAAGAAATGCGCCAGCGGGCTGTTTCTGGCGCGTACGCAAAGGGTGACCAAGAAATTTACGGTACCGGATTTGGCGACCAGATCGTCTCTGGTGTCGGGTCGATCAGTTCAGGTGCAAGCCTGCTTCAGGCAGCGGTAGATAACGCCGCTGGAGGTAATGTGAAGCCTGAGCAACTTGTAAAGAATTCATCTGCTACCAAGTACCTCGTTGACGGTGTACGTGCAGGTACGACCGCCGCACATACTAGTGCAAAAGCTAACCTTGTTTCGGCTGCTGGCGAGGCTGAGAGCGGTGAGGGTACTAAGACACAAATTGACCCGAATATAGCTGCCAGCTTTGCTGACCTGCGCCGACCATAATCTTAGATTGACTGGCTGTTCTCGGCTATCTCGCCGAGTAAAATGGCAACCTCGTCTTCGATGATTGCATTCAACTCGGTAACATTCGCAACGAGCCAATTTTGTAGTCTAGCGTGGTCTGACATGTCAAGCTGACCCAGTTCTACTAGCTGTTCATCGGTAAGCTCATCAGCTATTGACTCAATAACTCGTTCATTGAGCGTTTGTTCAACATGGTTGTCGAACAGTGCATATGTACTATCGTCGAGCGATATACCCAAGCTAGCAAGGAACTCTTTACTAAATAGTCCGTTCATACTGTTCTCCCATCTCACGCGTATCTGCCGTAGTATCTACTTCATAGTCAGGGTCGAGTAGGCCTCGCTGAATATTTTCTTTACGCACAAGCAGAATTGCCTCTCGAACAATTTCCTTTTTTTGCTGCGGTGTTAAGTTTGCAAGTTTGTTAATTCGCTCCATCCGCTTTTTAGGGTCGATACCATGTTTTTCGCGGAGAATGATGCGTTCGGCTTTTCGCCGTTTTGCAGCAATTTTTTTTGTGACAAGCGCATCGATTTTCATTTTTAGATGTTCTGGCTTATCGAGTCGTTTCTTCTGCAACTCTCCTATCTTGGTTGAAGTAACCTTATTTTTGTAGGTGAGGTTATTCACCGTTTGGCGGCGGTGCATATTTATATATCGTGAAACAAAACCATTACCGCTTGCGTCGATCTTTTTTTGGATACGATCGATCTTTGATTGGGTATGATACCGGCGGTTCTCGTGGATACGTTCAAAAAAGCCCTTCTCGTCTTTTGTTGCCTCGGCGTGCTTGAGTCTGCTCTCAAGACGGTCGGCGGCGGCACGGTAACGACCATGAAGTAAGTTTGGTGCTTCGCCGAGTATTTCAGTAGCGCTTGTTCGCAGTGCGTCTTTCTCGTCAGGTAAGGGGGCCTGCTTTCTTAGCTCGTAATCATTGTGTGCTACTTGGTGGAGGGTTTCTGTTGATTTCATATTGTTTATTTTCGTGATGCTTTACTTTTACTTTATCACACCATAAGCTTTTTGTCAATAAACCCTACCCATACCTTCACACTTAAGTACTTACTAAGGTCCAGTATATAGTCTGCCAGCGAAGCTCTTAAGGAGGTCAACAGATTGATCGTTAGCGCCTTGGCGAATTGTTGGGGTCCGAAGCACTTCTGCGGCCATTTGTCGCATGG
>CAZNVG010000065.1:0-2526 GCA_964576475.1 uncultured Candidatus Saccharibacteria bacterium
GTGAACGACACGTATATATTGTTGGTGGTACAGGTAACGGCAAGACCACCATGCTCGAGTATGCCATTATGCAGGATATCCGAGCTGGTAAGGGTGTGGCTGTAGTTGATCCCCACGGTGATTCCGCCCGGAACCTGATCAGCCACATCCCTAAGGAACGAGTTAAAGATGTCATCTACCTTAACCCCAGTGATCTGGACTACCCAATTGGCTTAAACCTCCTGGAACTACCAGAAGGTTTAACCGGCAGTGAGCTGGCTCATGCTAAAGATATGGTGACGGAAGCAGTTATATCGGTGTTACAAAAGATCTTTGACGATAACTCCGATACTAATGCCTACCGTGTTGAGCGAATACTGCGTAATGCTATTCACACAGCATTTACCGTCAAGGATGCCACCCTATTTACCGTACTGCGCCTTTTGACCGACAGCACTTATCGTAAGAAAGCTACCCGCAACCTTAAAGACGAAAGCCTAGCCCGATTTTGGAAAGAAGAACTCGGCAAAGCTGGCGACATGCAACGAGTCAAAATTAGCGGTGGCCCAATCACCCGAATCGAACGCTTTGAGCGGTCTGAGTCAGCTAAACGTATGCTTGGACAAGCTAAATCCACGATAGACTTTGACGATATACTCAACAGCAGCAAGATATTGATCTGTAACTTCTCTAAAGGAAGATTGGGCGAAAGTACATCTACATTGTTCGGTACAACGGTACTTGCCAAGCTACAACTGGCCGCCTGGCGGCGAGATGAAATTGCAGCCAGAGACCGTGTGCCATTTTATCTGTACGTCGATGAGTTCCAAAACTTTGCTAGTGAATCGTTTTTAGGACTGTTTTCAGAAGCGAGGAAGTACAAACTATTTCTGACCATGGCACAACAATCTGTGTCGCAACTCCAAGCCAAGACAATGATTAACACTATCTTAGACAACGTTGGTACAATTATTGGTTTTAGGTCGAAAAGTAAGGACACCGAAAAGTTGCTACTCCACCAATTTAGTCCGCATATTGAACCTGGTGAGATCGGCAATCTACCAACCTACAACTTCTACATTAAGATCGCTGCGCTCCAATCACAGGAGCCCATGTCGGGTGAAACATTACTGTTAGAGGACAAGGGCAGCCAGAAAGTTGCCGAAGCTGTTATTACTAGCTCACGAAAACAATACGCCACCAAATATGAAGATAAGGAGTTGAAGCAAATTAAAAACGACAACTCGAACAAGGCTACTGAAAAAGAAAATTCAAAAGATGACTTTGACGTGCCGGAGGTTAATGCGTAACTTGAGGTATAATTACAGATATGGATTACAAAAACTTAATCAAGAGATTCAACTTCAAAGCACCGACTGAACTTGAATACGAAGATCTTCGAGCTAAGACATTAACACGTGCCGATTTGAAAGCTGATATGGAAGGTGTTAACTCGAGCCTTGAGTTAATTCGTAATACACGTGGTGGCTCGTGGCCATCTGAACCCGTAACAGAAGACTTTGATCTGCTCGACCTTGCTTGGCATGAGCGAGAGTTCCGTGACGGCGACTCCTATGCATATGTAGTTTATGACTCAGATGGTGATTATATCGGTTGCTTTTACCTCTACCCTATGGGTTTGCGCACCAAACTTACCGAAGAGCTGATGAAATATGACCTAGACGCTAGTTGGTGGGTAACAGCCGAAGCTTACAAACAGGGTTACTATGAAAAACTGTATAAAGCCCTACAGCACTGGCTCAGTGACTTTCCTATAAAGAACGTTTATTACTCAAACAAGGAGATACCAGCATGAAGATCAGCACAGATGACCTAAGAAAACAGCTTGTTACTGCCTCATCCCAAGTCGTATCGCCAGAAGAAGCTGAATACTTTGCTGATGAATGCATCGAAGCCCATATCCGGAAGTCACCTCGATCTAATCCTTTGAAGTCTACTATTAGCGACCTAAAAGCTTGCATTGAGAATAAGGAAAAAGAGATTGACTACTAGGTAAACCTCCCATCATTTCTGTCGATTGATTTTCACAGTCAGGGCCCACTCGTATATCTCAAACGAATACATGATGAACTTGAAGACCGCTCCAGCAAGAACGGTATAGCTATGGTTTCATTTGTAAATTCCCAAAGCATGCACACGCTCCATACTTGGGTACAGGGTCTAGCAAAGCGTGGTTTGGTAGCACTGGCAGTATGCAACGGCGGGCCGAGTGCTGTAGTTCCACATAATGGTACTCGTGGTGTATTTGGCACAAATCCAATGGCATTTGGTTTGCCAGGTAACGATGGTGAAATCCACTGTGTCGATATGGCTACGTCTCAAATACCATTTTTTGAATTTATGGACAGCATAAAAAACGATAAGCCACTGCAAGAAAATGCTGCGGTTGATCGAGCCGGTAACCCAACAACAAGTGCCAAAGATGCCATTGATCCAGATAGTGATCCAAATGATCCTGTCAGTAATATTGTACCTATGGGTGGTAGCTATAAGGGCTACTATCTTGTTTACTTACTCGAGCTTCTG
>CAZNVG010000065.1:2536-5032 GCA_964576475.1 uncultured Candidatus Saccharibacteria bacterium
AATCTTGCACAATCCGTAGAAGCAGTTCACGACACTTTGCGAAAGCAAACTCCAAAACAAGGCACCGAGATACGTATACCTGGACAGGAAAATAATCGCCGGTTTACTGAACAGACACAGGACATTGAAATTGAAGACGACATCATTAAAAACCTAAACGGACTCATGAAATAATGAGTAAAGCACCTCTAACTACCCCTGATCTTAGTGAATTGTTCCATCACTACTCGCCCGATGAACTGGCTGCTAGTGAAAAGAACGGAGATGCCTTTGCAAACGATGCCTACAACCTGAGAGCTGTAAATGGTGCGGAATATGTCATGCGGATACTTAAACTCCAGCTCCCCGAAACAGTCGAGCGTGAGGTAGAAATGCAGCACCGACTCGCCGAAGTAGGTATCGGCACGCCTCATTATCTGACATTTGATAATGGTAAACATGTCGGTGAACACGATGGACTGACTTTTACGTTGAGTGAGCGTATTGCAGGTGAAGTGCCAAAAACTGCTTCACTTGGGCTGATCGGCAGTTTTGGATCAACTTTGGCACGGTTTCATGATGTACTTGAGGGAACAGAAGTGCCTTTTAGCAAAATGCAGTGGTTTCAGCCTAAGAATGTCCACGAAGATCTTGAAAAGTACGATGGCCAGCTAAAACCAGATATAGCGAAGCTTATTGCAGATGGCGAACAATTATTCCAAACCGATTTACCTCAAACACTTATTCACGGAGACTTGTGGCTCGGCAATGTATTTGCCGAAGGCGATGAAGTAACTGCTGTTTTTGATATGGAAACTGCTGAACACAACTACCGCATCATTGATCTGGCTCGCACCTACCTTTCTATGCGCTTGGAAACTGAATACGGTAAAGACGAAATTATCGACAAATTGTTTGATGGTTATGACGCAGTTGCCAGTGAGCCACTTACTCAAGAAGAAAAAGATAGTTTTGGCTTGGCGATTGGCTATGCTGCTGGTGTCTGCGCGCTCTGGCATGAACTCAACGGCACAAGATATGCAGGTAACTACTTGAAATTTGGAGAAGGACAGTAATATGCAGTTTGTCATCATAGGGCTTGATGGAACAGACAGTGAAGCACCGACTCGCCGGCAAAAAGTTCGTCAACAACATATTGATATGGGCGATGAGCTGCTCAAGTCCGGCAATATGTGGTATGGTGCAGCACTTCTCCATGACGATGGCACCATGAAAGGCTCCATGATCCTAGTTGACTTCCCAAGTGAAAAAGAGCTCCAAGAATGGCTCGACAAAGAGCCATACATCGTTGGTGATGTTTGGCGTGATGTGACTATCCATAAGTCCAATACTCGTGACCCATGGCAGTTCAATAGAGATGAAGCGTGGTTTAAGGAGAATGCAAAATGAGTATAGATGTTGAAAAGAATATCAGAGATCATATAACTAAAACCGTACACATGTCACTAGGTACTACTACGCCAGACGGTAAGCCTTGGGTCTGCGAAGTTCACTTTGTATTTGACGATAGCCTGAACTTGTACTTTATATCCAAGCTAACAACACGGCATTGTACCGAGATCGCAGACAATCCCTACGTGGCTGGCAATATTGTAAAGCAACACCCTCTGGAAGAATCACCACACGGTGTGTACTTTGAAGGTGTTGCTAAGATTGTTGAACCGACAGACGAACAGCTAGAGCTGTACTGCTCAAGGCTAGGCAGAGATAAGGAAGAACTAGCCAAACAACTCAAAGAAGAAGATGGACGACGAATGTATAAGATTAGCGTTAGCAACTGGGCTATATTTGGGAAGTTTGGGTTAGACACTAATCAAAAGCACGAACTGTCATGGGGCGAGAATGATTAAGGGCTATCTGCACACCGCATTTGAAGTAGATGACATAGATCAAGCTATAGCTTTTTATGAACAGCTTGGCTTTAGTATAAAGAAACAGTTTGATAAGCCCGAACCGCAAGCCAAAGCAGCACATATTACAGATAAAAGCGGAGCGACCTTTGAACTATGGCAATTTATCGACAAAGACCACCCACAAGTTGAGATCATTCGTCGTCATGTTGCCTTTGAGTCAGATAGCCTGGAAGAAGATGTGCAAAAGCTAGTCGAGCAAGGTTGTGAGTTGGTTATACCGATAACTAAAGGCGTAACTTTAACCTATGCGTTCGTGCGTGACCCAAGTGGCAACTACATCGAGATAGGACAGCGATGAGTAATAAAGATTATATAGAAAACATAGTCCCAGAAGACTACTCGACAAGGGGAAACTATACACCGGCTAAGAAGATTGACTACGGTAACTTCTATCAAATTTACGTTTCAGGTGTTCAGGCTCCGAAAGACGAAAACCACCGAGTGGTTACTGATGATATCGAAGAGCAAACCAAGTTAGTCTTCGAAGACATCTCCAAGATCCTGGCTCAAGCTGGAGCAACACTTGATGACGTAGTTAAGGCGGTTATCTACATAACTGATATGAAAGATTTTGATAAGATTT
>CAZNVG010000066.1:0-4536 GCA_964576475.1 uncultured Candidatus Saccharibacteria bacterium
GAACTCATCGACGTATAGGTAGAATGGCTTGCGCTCAGCTTGCTTTTGTTCTGAGCGCTTTAGGGCGGCGAGCTGTAACTTAGCCAGGATGGTGACGCCGAATAGCATGGATGTGTCCTCGCCGAGGCGGCCTTTCGAAAAGTTGCAGATGAATATCTTGCCATTTAGTATCTCGCCGAAGTCTATATCAGATTTTTCTTTCTCGAGCATGGCGCGGGCACTTGCAGAAAAGAGGAAGCGGCCAATCTTGGCAGTAATACCGGCGGCCATTTTGACCTTCTGCATAGAACCAGCCTTGCCTAGCTCGTTTTTCCAAAATGCTTTCAGGTCTTCGTCTTCAAGATTTTTGATGGCACTTTTTGCAAACTTGCCGTCGTTCAGCAACCGGAAGATCGTAAAGAGCGTTGGATTTTCTAGTGTAAGAGCCGTTTGGGTTGCATTGCGTAGCACGTATTCTATGCGGTGGCCGCCGCTATCATCCTCGGAAAATATCTTGCGCATCACCGAGACGACAGATTCTGTCACCCTGTCTTTTTCGCGGAGCAGATCGTTGCCGCTTAGCCCTTCGGGTAGTTCGAGTAGATTGACGCCAATAGGATTGTCGAGATCATCTGGGTTGAGGTATGTAAGGTCTTTCTGGCGTTCTTTCGGGATGTAGTTGAGCAGCTCTTCTGCAAGATCACCGTGCGGGTCGATGACGGCGAGGCCTTTGCCGTTTTTAATGTCCTGGATAATCTGGTATTTGAGTAGTGTCGTTTTGCCGCTGCCCGTACCGCCAACGACGAACATATGTCGCTCACGCTCCGATTCTGTCAAACCAATAGGCGTTTCGGAACCATGATATTTATTGACACCGATGATGACATCGAGATCAGGATCGCCGTGCAAGCTGACAGGCGCAGGCAGTATCCGGCTATGGCTATGTACGACCCCTTCAGTGCGTATAACACCGTTTGGAAAATGAAATATGCTTGATAGCTCTGATGCACTAAATACGGACGAATTGAGGGGTAATACAGATGCTTGGCGGCCGTCAAACAATCTACGTATATATCTGTCGCTAAGTCCAGGCAATAGATGTCGTCTATACCGTATGGTCTGGTAGCCAGGCGTGCTAAGCGTATCGAGAGAGGATGCGAAGTCATTGGCAAGCATCCCAAAGCGAGCGGGGGAATAAACACTAAAACGCATATCGACCTGGAATAGCGGCTCAGATAACTTTGCTGCAACGTTTTCAAACAAGAGTTGTTGGAGAGGCGTCAGTGTAAGCTCGTTGCGCTTGCCGAATAGCCATATAATCCCGTAGACAATCAAAACGGTGGCACCAAATTCCCATTTGCGCGTCAGTAGTACTACGAGCATGACGATAGCCCATAGCCACCAATATCCTAGTAAGTAGTAGCGCAACATCCCTTCTATCCTGGAATGTCCTTTTCGCAAGATCGCATTATATATGCGACCGCCTTCTCTAGCAGTATACTGCTGCAGCACAAGCTGAAGGACCACTTCTTCGTCGCTTTGCAAGCGGGTCATAGAGCCTGCGATGAAGGCTATGGGGTCTGTTTGCTCCAGGTCCTCATGCGGCTTCAACGGGTATGTAAAGTACCTGCTCTGCTTCATATCGAGGATATCCGCATCTGGCCGAAGTGGTGGTACGGCATCGATTTGTTTGAACTTTAGCTCGGGCATATACGATGCAAAGTGTTTTTGGATGCTCGGTATATCTTTTTTGGCCGCGACAACACGGTAACGGATGCCTTGCCGTTTGTTTCCGACGATCTCTAGGGAAACCGTACTGCGTGGATTGCAATATTGTCGTAGCACCGCAAACAGGCTTTGTGTACTCTGCGGTGTAGCTGCTGGTTTCTGGGGCGGTGTCATTTCGAGCAGCCCTATATCTCTTTTAACTCTAAGCGCCCATAGGTTTCTGACGACAGTAACGATGTGAGAAAGAATTAAACGCCAGAGTAGATAGGCCGCCAGCAATAACAGAAGCGAATTGATGACATAATCGCTCGGGCTATCACCAAACAACCGTATGAATCTGTCCACTACTAAAACAGTACCAGATAGGATATAGGGGTGCAATATCGACTTGCTTGATAGCGATAATCTCTTTGCCACGAAGTCTACAATAAGTACCAGCAGTAGCGTAATCGGGGAGGTGTCAATGAAGGCGGGAAATATTCAGAATAAGGCGGTTATATTAGCGAGAGTTTCAAGTAAGGCACAAGAGGAAGAAGGCTATTCGTTAGATGCTCAGCAAAAGTTACTGAGGAATTATTGCGCCGATCAACAATATAGAATCGTCAGGGAATTTCGTGTGTCAGAAACGGCAGCAAAGAATGAACAACGGACCATTTTCAGAGAGATGATGACATACCTCAGTACTTGCAGTGTTGCTCATCTAGTTGTCGAGAAGACGGATAGGCTCACGAGAAACTTTCGTGACGCAATCGTTGTCGATGATTGGCTTGAAGCAAACCCTCAACGTCAACTTCATATGGTCAAGGAAGGTCTGACTATCCATAAAAACTCACGTTCAAGCGAAAGGATGATGTGGAATATCTTTCTATCTCTTGCGAAAGGAAGAGTAGACAACCTACGAGAAGAAGCAATGAAGGGTTGGTCGGAAAAACTTGCTCAGGGTTGGAGGCCGTCCGCTCCGCCAATCGGCTATAAAACAGCCATTGAGAATGGTAAAAAGATACATGTTATCGATGAGGATACTGCCCCGCTGGTTGAACGGGCATTTAGGCTATATCTTGAACCAGACCAAAACATAGTTTCTGTAACTAAAGAAGTCGCGGAGAATGGACTCAGTACACGCAAAGGACGCCCGCTAGGCAAAACCGCCGTGCACAAGATGCTACGAGAGCCGTTTTACGTTGGTGTTATTAGGTTCAATGGCTCCGAATATCCTGGGGCATTTGAACCTCTCATATCACGAGAGTTATTCAAAGCTGTACAAGTCAAACTAGAGAACGGATATCATGAACATCGACGCACTCACAATTCCCTGTTCAAGGGTGAGCTCAGATGTGATTCGTGTGGTGGAGTTGTGACGTGGCAGTTACAAAAAGGTCGCTACTACGGCGCGTGCCAGCGTCACAAGGATGCATGTAAGGGGCGACGGTTACTTCGGGAAGACAGACTTGAGAATCAGCTGCTTTTGCGTATCGATGAGGTGGATGAAAGCCATGATGGTCATAAGTTACTACGCAGCGTAATGCAGCTACTTGAAGCGCGGGAACGGCCATATATCGGGCAGCACCGCGAGGTGGTTATGAAAGCAATTAGGCAGCGCATCCGGCGGGCAGAACAGATGGAAGATAATCTATACGATGATAAACTGGCCGGAACGGTCGACGAGCAACGATACGCACAAAAGATTAGCGAGCTACATAGAGAGCTTGCTATGTTACGCTCACGCCTAGAGATCCTGGAAGCTTCAGAAGCGAAGCGGCCTCAGGTAGAAAAACCAGGCTCAATCCGTGAGTTATATCTGCGCGAATCAAAGACGGGTAAGCGTGTGATAATACATGCGCTGTTTTCTATGAGTATGCAGGGCGGAACTGTATGCCTCGACCTCAAGGCAAAATAGCAATTACTGTGGTATTATGTTCTTGTGAGTGACGCTAAACTTCTGAATCAAATATCCGAGAATCTTTCGAAAATTCGCAAAGAACAGCGCTATACGCAACGCGAAGTTGCTGAATTGGCCGGGCTGAACCCAAACTACTACGCCAAGGTTGAGCGCGGCTACGGCATGCCTTCACTCAAGACTATCCATAAACTAGCCAAGGCCCTAAAAGTCACCGCCACCGACATCGTCGGGTTTTAATCCTGCCACCAGCCCCAGGGGTTGTCGACGGGAGGCGTTTTACGAAGTTTTTTCAGTATTCGAACGGTCTCTATACCTTGGTTTGGCCACAGTTCCTGTAAGCTATTCACTAAATCTTGCGTTAAATATTCTGCGATATCAGGCGAATCTGTCGCGTATATACCCCTCGAGTATCCGTCCGAGTATATGACCAGGAAGTCATTTAGTACCGTGATCTCTTCATAAGCATGCCCTTCATTGGCGCGAACCCATGGGAGGCTAATCCTCCCGTCGAAATCTACTTTTCCATCCCCAGCTCTCGTTAATCCGACGTATGTACTATCTTGTTTTTTTATCTCAGCTTTTCCTGAGTATAGCTCCCTGAAAATTGGAGATGGGTAGCGGTACTTTTCTCCGTGAGACCTACCGCCAAGAAAGTCATTTGCATGCCTTGCGAACCACTGTTGTTTTAGGGCGTGAGAAGTCAGGGCTTTCATCACAAAATCTTTCGTGTGGCTATCCTGTGCCCACTCTTTGGTTATGCCAACACGATAGATTAGCTCCTCAAAGATAATAGCCTTGCCGAGCTCCTCTTTGGCCAAAATCGATATGTTAACGGCCGATGGATATGAGCCTGCTTTGAAGAGTGTGATGGAATCTCGGTGTAACCTCAAGCAATTTTCGAAGGCATAACCAGAGAGCCTGTAGTAGTT
>CAZNVG010000066.1:4546-4932 GCA_964576475.1 uncultured Candidatus Saccharibacteria bacterium
GCTAAATTTTTCCATCATTCTGCCTCAGAGGCATCGTCAAGCTGAGCCTTGAATGATTCCATCTCTTTGCGAAGAAGCTCTTCATCAATCCGACCGAGTTCGCGGTACATGAGCTTCATACGGATAAGCTTTTGTCGAGCATATGCCGGATTGGCATTTTCAAGGTCAGTTTCTTGCAGATCGCGAACCATCGCTGCGATATCTTCATCAGTTGGCATATATCCTGTCATGGTCATAGTATAACACCTCTGTTAAAGTTTGCCTCTCCTCGCTCAAGCTTCCTCAAACCGACACGGTCGATTAGCACGCAGTCGTTTCCGGCGGCAAGTTTCTTCGCAAACCCACTATATGTGCTATTCGTAATTACCATTGCTTTGTCGCAGCCG
>CAZNVG010000067.1:0-4748 GCA_964576475.1 uncultured Candidatus Saccharibacteria bacterium
GCATAATTAACTCATAGGCACCATCGTCGTCTTTCGTCTTGGCACCCTCTCCCTTGGAGTCTTTACTGTCTTTCCAATGACCACTCTTGTCTGCAGCAAAGTAACCATTGTGAACGCTACTCGCGCTTAGTCCTTCCATTACACCAGCATACTTTGGTTTTGCGGCCACACGCTCGTATATCTCTTCAAACCATTTAGCAAATTTTCCTTTAGCAAATCCAGATTCGGTATAGTTGCGATAATTTGCCACCTTGTCGATAAAGAATAAGCTCAGTACTTTTATGTTTTCACTATTCAGTCGCTTCTGTTTTTCAAAATGATCTTCGATTGTTAATTCAATCTGTCGTTTTAGTATCTCGTCGTGCAAATTTTCATTTCGCTGCCCAGCATACATTACTTTGCCGTTGCTAAATTCTACAGCCTTATCAGTAAAATCGATCGACTCCACCACATACCCTTCATATACGGCACGGCTCGTAAACTGAGCTAAGTCATCGCCAGGTGAAACTTTTACAACCTTCCGCTGCAAACCGCGTTCATCGTTCGCATCCAGCTCTAGCTTTGCAAACAAGCGTGTTTTTCCCTGCCGCTCAATTGACTGCACTGTAATATATGCATCATTGTAGCTATCTTCACTCACCACACTGTGCACTTCAATCTTCTTTACAAGCCCCTTGTCATATGCATCCACCGGCGTCAGACGATACAGCAGATTGTACGGATGTTTATGCGTGGCGCTATAACGCAGTGTACATAGCGGATTCAGGCTAGCAATTGCATCACGACGAATGTCCGTCTCCATATTTTGCGGCTCGTCCATGATGACAATGGGGTGCGTGGCCTTAATATAATCCAGCGGCCGGCCATAATCACTCTCTTTGTTCATGATGTTCTGGCTTTTGGCAAAACTATCAATCGTAATCACCATAATTTGCAGTGTATCATTGGTCGCAAACTCACGCGCCTGTCCCGTCTTTTTACTATCCCACACGTAATAATTCATTTCGGGTTTGTTGTACAGCTCGGCAAAATGCTCCCGTGTAATTTCCAGATTCTTCAGTACACCCTCGCGTATCGCCACGCTCGGCACCACGATGATAAACTTCTTCCAGCCGTAATTTTCGTGCAGTTCGTGAATCGTTCGCAGGTATACATAGGTCTTACCTGTGCCGGTTTCCATTTCGATAGAGAAGTTCATACCTTCGAAAAAATATTCCTCTTCTACCGAGTAACCGCCAGCTTGTGCACGAGGTAGTTTGTTCTTTGTCTGGACTCTATAAGTACTCTTAACTATTTGAGATTCGCTTAAAGTAGGTATATTCCCCCTCGCACTCGTCGCCTCCAAGCTCAGCTGTTGCCCCTCCAACCCTAATTCTACCTGCCCCGCAATCACACTACTATCATTCTTCGGCTGCCCAGCAAAAACGTCGACGACCGACTGAATGGCGTCGAGCTGATATTGTTGATTTGGTTCAAATTGTAGCCTCATACTACTCTAATCACTAGTCCTTCTTGACCCTTGCGAGTCTTAGCTCCCAATCCTCGGAATGAAACTCTTTCCAGGCTTGATGAACCTCAAACTTTGCAATGTGCGACGAAAACTTACTCGAATCCATAAGATTTGCAACTGTAAACTCATATTTATGTGCTGAGGCTACAACAAAAACAACTTTTCGGTTGAAGAGATCGATGAAGCCCTCTTTTGATAAATTTTTATCGTGCCCTAGACTCGCCCATTTGTCATAGTAGGCAGCCAGCATGCTTTCTCTACCAGTATCCCTGAGTGCTCGAGCTGACATTGTAATCTGCGACATGGCGTCTCGCATCCCACCGGCAAACTCGTTTTTTACTTGAATTACGTATGTTACACCATCGCTAATCCACAGTAAGTCGAACAATTCAATGGGTGCATTTTTGTACCAGGCACTAATCTTGTCGCCATAATAGAAGTCGGGTTGCCGTGATTGCATAACATTAAAGCGTCCCTCCCTATAGTCTCTAGTCACAGCGGGATCAGGGAGGGGATAATCAACAAAAGGAATGTTTTCGATAAGTAATCCATGGTCAACAATATCCTGTCGAAAAAATTCCGCTAACTTATCCAAGAACTGCCCAGGAGCTTCATACCACCGACCATCTATCATAAAATATGTTGAGCCCCCTACTGTAATCTCCCCATGTAAATAACGTAGTAGATCGGTTTTTATTTCAGGTTCATCATCGTTGACACTAAAACCGATTTTTAGCCCCAATATTTTTTTCTTAAAGTTATCAAAAGACATCTTGCCGCTCTTAAGGCCAGTTTGGTGCAGCGCCCATACTAGCGACGCGTAGTCCAGCCTACCATACTCGGAATCGTCAGCGAATCGATGCAAGCTTCTTTCGCAGTAGAAATAGGCGTACATATTGAGAAAGAATTTTTCGACCTCATCTGGATGACACACGTCAAACCCACCTGCAGGGTCTCCAGACCTTATATCATTACGCAATTGCTTGAGCAACTCATCGGTGAGTTTATCCTGCTCTATCCGTGATTTCACTGGCTTAGTCGACTCTACAAATGAGAATATCCTACGACGCTCGTCAGTCAACGACATCTGATGTAACCTATGGATCTCGTCAATGAGCTTGAAAAGCTCCGCAGGTGATATTGTTTTAGCCAAGGTAAATGATGAGCGTATATCAGCTCGCGTTGAACCACGTCCACTGACAAAATCTTTAAGCAATGGATAATCTTTGACCGTAGTGCTATCTATATGTCCGACGAGATCTTTCCATATTTTGCCAAAAGCCTCGGAGTCTGAGATGCTATATGCACGTCGATATACTTTAGTCTCAGAGTAGGTTGCACCCGATAACATACGACTGCGGCTACTTTGCAACTCCCCACTTAGAATCCTTACTGCTACTTCCATTGGAAAATCATCATCGGCATAATCCTTCACTATGTGATGTCCCGATGCAGTGGTCACAGCATAGAGTGCATCCCTACGGTAAATGAATAAGACTGTGTCCACTACGCTGTAACGTAATTCTGCAGCAACCTTGTCCCTGATGGCTTCATCACTTCTAGTGCCCTCATAGTTAATATTCTGAGCAATAAATGGGAATATCCCTTCTGTTTTGCGCCGCTTCGCGTATAGGATTGACCTGTATCCATCTACAGACGTAGCCACATCACAGACTTTATGAAGTTTCTGGGCGTCAAGTTCATCAGAAAGATCACTATTATGATTGTGCACTATCTGGCGGATAATTTCCGTTGGCTTCACTCCTTCAATACCACGAACACGCCATATGCTAACACCATTCTTTTTGCCAGCCACTACAGTACCTCCATGGAAGCGCCGCGCTTCTCGGCCTGCAGCACCAGATTAGTCTTCAAATTCATATCATCCCTAAACGCTTGGTCGAGGAGGATTATTTGCAATGGGGATTTGGCAAGGATGGCGGCGAAAAGTTCTTCGTTCATGTGGCGCGAGAGGCTGATGGCGAGGGTTTCGGATGGGATGAAGATGAAGTCTTCGTACGCTTCCATTTTGACGAGCGGTGATATGCCGCGCTTAAGCAATATTTCGACAAGCAAGTTACCGTCGCTTGCGCCATCTTCAATTGGATTGAGCTGGTTGAGCGTGGCTTGGCGGATTTCGTCGGCCTCGCGCATTTGCTCGTTCCATTTTTTGAAGTTACTGTCGCCCAAAACATACGAGCGAAAGCCAAGGTCGAGTGAGGTTTCCCGCTCGGCGATTTTATCTGCAAAATCTTTGCTGATTTTTGCGCCAGCGCGACGAATGCGTTCACGAGAGACACCGGAAATGGTTTTGTAGCCTGCTTTGTAAGCTTCAGCTTTTTCATCAGTAAGTTCCGGTAGCTGTACCATAATCCACCGGCGGCTACCACCATCTTCAGCGTTCAGCTCGTCGGTAGCATGCGCAAGGGTGCCAGAGCCACCGAAAAAATCTAGCACAATGTCATTAGCATTTTTCTGTGTGCTAATCTGCATAAGGCGTTTCATCAATTTTACAGGCTTGGGGTAATCAAATAAACTTTCCCATTCAAATAAGTTTTTAAGCTCTGCGTTAGCCGACGCATTATCCCCTGCAAATACACGGTCAAACAACGTTTGCGGAACCAAGCCATCTTGTACCTCGGCAAGATACCTCTTAATCATAGGATAGGAGCCGGTTTTACCCCAAATTACGCCATTCTCCTCAACTTTTTTCAACCAAACTTTTTCGCTAAATCGCCAGAAACGTCCAGAAGGACGGCTCAGCTCTTCACCCGACGGCTTCCTGATTGTATAGTTTGCGTCATAAGGGTTATTGGCATAAACTGGATCTGCTTTCCAAGGCCCTTTAGGGTCATTATCAGGATTAGAGTATGCCGTGGTATCATCACGAGGAATAAGGTTACGCTTCCACCCTGCTTTATTCCGTGCAACAGCAACAATATAGTCATGGTTATAAGAGAAGTATTGTGCAGAATTTTTACGAGTATGTACCTTTTCCCAGATAATCTGTGCAACAAAATTCTCCTCACCGAAAATCTCATTCATCATCAGGCGGAGATTATGGACTTCGTTATCGTCGATACTCACGAAAATCACGCCGTCTTGTCGCAGCAAATTGCGGGCGAGGAATAAGCGCGGGTACATCATGTCGAGCCAGTTGCTGTGCTTGTGTCCACCGGTGTTGGCACGCAGGCCGTCGTCGCGCAGTGCGTCTTCTACAAGCACGCGCAGGCCGTGC
>CAZNVG010000068.1:0-4688 GCA_964576475.1 uncultured Candidatus Saccharibacteria bacterium
TAAGGGCGTCAACATTGGCAACTGAAATGAAAACTACAATAGGCATCATAGTCAGTGTTACGAGAATGGCCGCAACGATCATCAGCTCTTTTTTGAGCGATGTACGATCCACGATCCAAAACAATGGGTTCATCGATGATACAGCTCGGTTGGATTAGTTGTTATCAAAGGATGTTCTTTGTCCGAGGCTACGACTTTAACTGCTACGTGGTTTTGATCAGCAATGATCAGTGCATCACCCTTCTCGCAAGTTAGGAGGAAGTTTTCTTCATATTCACTCAAGTGAAACTCTGACACGACATTTTTAATTGTCGTAGTGTCTTGGCGCATGAGAATTCGAAGTGAAGACTGTGAAGCAATTGCTCGACCGTAATCACTTTTCAGAAAGTCGTTTGCTTGCTGCGATATAATCGAAACGCCCAGATAGTATTTTCGAGCCCGTCGAACCAGACCAGAAACAAAACGAGCACTTTCTTCGTGTTCGAGCAGTAACCAACCTTCGTCGATAACCAACAATCGTTTATCAGGTAATGCCTTAACTTGGTTTTGCACAAAGTTTGAAATGATCATCATCATGATCTGCCGTAAACTTTCGGGTAGATCCTTAATGTCGAAAATAACTAGCCGATTAGACAGTTCGATATTGGTTTGAGCATTAAAGACGCTGGCTAGTGAACCGCTAATGTACTTCTCGAGTCGTTCGCAAAGTTTAAGCTGTCCAAGATCGTGCAATTCTCTGTAGAGGTCTTCAAGTAGTGGCATTTCTTTCTTGGCGACTCGGTAGATTTTAAGGATAGCTTTATCAACGGCAGCTTTCTCGCGTGAGCTTAATCCCTCTGCCATCAGTGAAATTACTTCTGTTAAGTCTTGAGTGTGTTCTGAAAGATCGTCAACCGAGTGAAATGTGGTAGCCAAATCAAACGGGTTGATCTTTTCCTTGCTTCGAGCTGAAACTTTAATATAACTACCATTCACCGACTCACTTAGCCGTTTATATTCACGTTCTGGATCAATCACTATAACTTTAGTGCCCTGCATGAGCTGACGTAGTATCTCAACTTTAGTCGCGTAGCTTTTACCTGAACCACTTTGGGCAAAGACAATCGAATTGGCATTATGCAGACTGTAGCGATCTAAGATCACCAGCGAATTGTTAGACTTGTTTACGCCATAAAGAATCCCAGCTTCTTGAACAAGTTCTGAACTCATAAAAGGAAATGTCAGTGCTGCCGACGAGCTATCCAAGTTCCGTTTCTGGTTTAATACATCCTCGCCTCTAGGGAGGATAGACTGAAGTCCTTCCGGTTGTTGGTAGCGAGCTGTTTTGATGTAAAACAGATGGCCAGACAGGACATTTTCTAGTAACTGGGTCGTTTTCTCAAGATCAGTCAAACTCGAAGCCGTTATGGTGACATAAATCGAGACTTGGAAAAGTTTTTCCTGTCCTCGTTGGATTTTGTCACGGAGGGTCATGGCGGATTCGAGTGGGTCAGTTACTTCAGAGCCTATGATCTTACCCTGGCGCATCATGGCACGTTTGGTACTCTCAAGCTCAGTGATTTTGCGGTGCAACTTTGGTAAGGCATGCGAAGCGTCAACTTGGGTCAAATGGTAAGAAATATCGGCATTGTGGTTGAAGTTCACTAAGCTATTCAACCAACCAGATGAGGCCACAAATGGATAGCCAGAGATGAAAAGTGTACGGACATACATATCATCAATGATGAGGTAGCTCGGTTGCTCTTCTAACCCGGCGTAGGATATAAGATCCATCGGATCTTGTTCGCCGTAGCTGAGTGCATATTCTTTCGGACGCTCATCGCGTTGTTTCTTTAGTTCTTTAAGTTTCGTTGTTGGGTTAGGGACATTGAGTTTCATAGGTAACTCCTTTGTAATAGATCAAGGGTTTGGCTGGAGATTGGTTGTCGTTTGGCTTGCTCAGGGCTGTAGAAGCTGTAAAACAAGTCGAGTACTTCGAGGCTAGACAATTGACGGGACTGCATGCCTAGTCGACTGAGTCCTTTACCGACAATATCGATATTTAGATTAAGTTGTTCTTTAACGGCATCGAAATCTGTTGGTTTGCCATCATACGGAATAACTACATAAAACTGTCGGGAAAGAATCTTGTTGTTGGTGATCAGGCTTTTAACAAACTGGGTATAGTTGTCTATTTGTTCTAAGTAGACTTTCTCTTTTTCCTCATCCTTCTTAACCTCAAAGCCCTCCAGATACTGATCCATATCGAGCTCACGAATTCGTACTAGAATCTGCAGTGGACAAGCTAGTGAGTTTAAAAAGCTTTGATAAGTTTCAATTAGGGCATCTTGTTCAGCCTCGCTTTTCAGCTCAAAATTTATGGCCGATACACTTAGGACTGCTCGGTAGTGGCCGTCCGGTAACATCAAAAAGCCATCACGTACTCCTTGGATATCAATCTGGCGACGTGAAGATTTTTTTCTATTTGATTTCTGTAATATGAACATTGAGTTTTCCTTTCTTCTTTAAGATTGAGAAGTTAGCGCGTGGGTCATGTATGACGGCTTCGAGTCGAGCAATATCGGGTGTTGGAAGATTTTGAATAGCAGGCAGTAGTTTCTTTTTCTTTTTAGGCACAGTGTCTTGTTCTTCAATTTCCACATGATCATATTGCGACTGTCTCAAGTAGGAATCATTTTTATTGAAGATGAAATATCGTGGGCGAACGTTATAACGCAGTAGTACTACAGCCCATTCAATTAGCAATTTGCCACGAATTCTAATAGCCATCGAAGCGCTAATTACGAAGATAATTGTTCCTATTACGACCTTTAGAGTTGTTACCTTTACAAATGGTGGCATCAGCATGAACATTGCACCACCAATAAAGACCGGTGATGCGAGAAGCAATAGTTGTTGCAGGCTTAAGTTACCCGTAATCTTGTCTTCGACGGTAGTAACTTGGGCGGGTACGAGAGTTGTTTTCATCAGGCTTGCTCCGGTGCTTTTGTTGCTTTTGTGCTACTTCTTGTTTTGTTCATTACAGTACTTGCGCTATGGACAAATGTTGTGCCCAGTTTGCGAATTGCCTTCGGGCCAACACTTACATACGACAACTCAGTAAGTACTTTCTGGGTTTTAAGAAGCGAAAGAATAGTGGCTACGCCTACGACTGTTGCCATCAAAGGATTGAGGCTATGATCTGGGCTACCGGCTATCATGCCGCCAAAGATTGAGGCTGCTAATTGCAGGATAATTACATGAATGAATAAGACGAAGATAGTGGTCAGATATGTCTTGGCGGCCGTGGCGGCAAAGTCTTTGAAACTTGGAATCAACCACAGTAGTACAACGATTGGTGACAAGATTGCTCCGATGTAGAGCGTGACCAAACGCATGACGTAGTAGACCAACAGGATTACCGATAACACCAAGAAAACTACCATAATCATGAGAGCGACTAAACCCATGCCACCAGCTTGTGCGGCAATAGCCGACAACGCACTAAATACTGAGACTGATGGAAAGGCAGCATTAATTGCACCTATCAAGGCGTTGGACAAACTTATTACCGCATCGACTGCAAAGATCGACATGTTAATTAATAGAAATGTGACAGCGAACTGCGGGATCAGATGTTTTAACTCGATTTCATCTAAACCAAGACTGGCATAACTCATGAAATGAAAACCAAGTAACGCCACAGCTAAAACAAACATTGCATCGGCAATACCTACCATAGCCAGCCATAACTTAAATACGCTTCCATTGTCTGCCATGAGAGGCGTGGCTTTGGTGAAGTAATCCAGAGCTTTAATAAATGGCTCAGCAGCAGTTTCAATTATGTTTTTAAACAGACCAACAATTGCTTTGATAAGTATGTCGACGATTCCACTTGAAGAAGGAGCTGGATTGATCGTTGTAAGTGCTGGTAGCTTGTCGACGGCAGTAGGATTACCTCCGCTGTAGGCGTGAGACAGAATAGCAGTGAGCGTGCCAGCAGCTATGACAATCACAAGCCCAATAAGAGCATTACGCACAATCTTCTTAGCATGGTCGAGCTTATCTGGTTTACCGGAGCTCGTAATATATTGGATCCCACCGTAGACCAAAAAAGCAGTTGCAGCGAGTGAACCAAGTGCAATCAAAGTAACCATGACAGGGCGAATAAAGGCCTGCATTGCGTTGCCGGCAGCCGACACATCGGCCACCCTGCTCATGCTGAGGGCCGTGTGCATAAGGTTCATGGCTATTTCCCGAAGGCGTTGGTTGCGAGGGTGGTAACTATATTACTGAGAACAAATGCACCGATGGTGACGGCCAACCCAACTGACGACCACAGTAGAGTTTTCTTTGCTTTATCTAGGTTCTCTGGACTCCCTGAACTGGTGATGTAATGATATCCACCGATAACAAAGAAGATAGTGGCAACAAGTCCGGCAAGACTAGCGAGTACTTGGATGATACTACGGATAAAGTTCTCGACGTTACTGACGTCACCAGTAGCAGCAAAGACAGGGTGTACGATGACAAAAGGAGCACCTAGCGCAATAATCGCAGCGATAAGTTTTAGATTCTTACTAGTCCGCATGTTACTCCTCCATGTATGTGTAAATAATTTAACACACACTATTGCGGAAGTGCAAATAATATTGTATACATAAGCAGTTTAAGCGGTTTGACTCCTTTGATAAAATAGAGTTGTAATA
>CAZNVG010000069.1:0-4578 GCA_964576475.1 uncultured Candidatus Saccharibacteria bacterium
AGCTTTTCTTGACCCCGAAGAATCTTGTCACGCAGTTCGCTTGCAGAATCAAGCGGATCCGTTATCTCTGGGCCAATAATTTTGCCAGATCTAATCATCGCTCGCTTAGTAGATTCTAGCTCAGTGATTTTACGATGTAGTTTGGGTAGTGCAGACGTCGCCTCAACCTGATCAATGTGATAGCTAATGTCTATGTTGTGATTGAAATTAATGAGTGAATTGAGCCAGCCTGAATTCGCAACAAACGGGTATCCAGAAATATACATAGTTCGTATATAGAGATCATCAATCACCACATGTCCGACCTGTTCTTCAAGACCGGCATAGGAAATTATATCCATGGGGTCTTGCTGTCCATAGTCTAGAGCGTATTGTTTTGGTCTTTCTTGACGTTTCTTCTGCCACTCGGCAACTGTACTTCCGGGCTTTGCAAGCTTAGAAAAATCTAAGTTTGGTAGTTTCATATATAGTTCTCCGTTAAAAGTTTGAGTGTTTGAGTTTTCAGCGGTTGAGCTTTGGCGAGTTCAGGCGAATAGAAGCTATAGAACAGATCAAGTATTTCTATGCTCGATAACTGCTTCGAGTGCATCCCTAGTCGAGCCAATCCCTTCGCAACAATGTCTGTCGTTAGAGCCAACTGTTCTTTAATTACATCAAAGTTTTTATCTTTTGATTCCAGCGGAATAATCACATAGAAATGTCGAGACAGAATCTTGTTTTTTGTAATGAGCTTCGCTACGAATTCTGTGTAGTTTGTTATTTCTTCTTTGAACACGGCTTTCTTTTCGGTTTTTCGTTTAGCTCGAAAGTCATTAATGTATTTATCCATATCGAGTTCTCGTATGCGGACAATAATCTGAAGCGGTGTGGACAAGGAGTTTAAGAAACTTTGATACGTTTCAATTAATGCATCTTGCTCGGCCTCACTCTTTAGTTCAAAGTTAATTGACGAGAGTTCAAGCACTGCACGATACTTATTTCCTGGGAGCAGTAAGATGCCATCCTTCACTCCTTTAATCTGAATCTGTTTTCTTGAACTTGTTTTCTTATTTGATTTCTTGAATATAGACACGGAGGTCTCCTTTCTTTGTAGTCTTGAACTCCAGTTGGGCGCTTGGGTTTGTTGCTACTTCTTCGGCCCATACCATTTTTTTCATCGGTAACTGTATCTTGTTGGGTTTAGGGTTCAACTTCTTGGTCGTTGCTTGCTTGAGAGCGGGTTCGGCATGTTCGTCTGTAGCATCCCGAAGGTGTAAGTCGTTCTTGTTATATATGTAGTACCGAGGACGAACATTGTACTTGCTAAGAATCATGATCCAAGATATGACAATCCGTCCCTTGATACGTATCGCCAAAGTAAGGCAAACCACTGCAAACGTAACGGCTAGCAGTAACTTATAGCCACTTAGACTCATAAAGGGCGGCAAGAACGCAAAGATAACTCCTGAAACAAATACTGGTGTTGTCATGAGCAACATTTGGTTGAAGGTTAGGTTTCCAGCAATCTTGTCCTCCACGGTAGTTACTTGGGCTGGTACGACTGTGCTTTTCATTTACTTGTACTCCTTGTTTCAGCGGATATTTTCTGTTTAGTAGTTGTGTTTACAGTTTTTATCTTGTCGGCAGTATAGGTAACTCCATTCATGAATTGCCCTCCTAACTTACGTAGTGCGCGCGGTCCGGCTGCAACGTATGTCATTTGCATCATCAATCCTTGAGTTCGCAGTAGTGCAAGCAGTGTCGCAATACCGACGATTACTACCATTAAAGAATTCGTTGCCTCGTCCGTGGCTAGTCCTGCGAATAACGATGCTGCAAGCTGTAGGATTATCACATGGACAAACAGAACAAAGATGGTTGTGAGGTACGTTTTTATTGCTGTAATCGCAAAATCTTTAAAGCCAGGCAGCAGCGCAATCAAGCCAACCAGAGGCGCTAGCACTGCACCGATATATAACGTCACAAGACGTAGCACGTAATAGATGAGTAGTAATACCGACAAGACGATAAACCCAACCATTATCATCAATGCGACTAAACTCATGCCATCTGCGCCATCAGCAATTTTACTCAGTACATCCCACACAGATATTGATGAGAATGCTGCCTCAATTGCCTTAATGAGTACGTTGCTGAGTGCAATAACTAAATCGATCAGAAAGATTGAAGTATTAATAAACAAGAACGTAAATACGAGTTGAGGAATAAGGTGCTTAAGCTCAATCTCATCAAAACCAATACTTGCAGCGCTCATAACGTGGAATCCGATGAGTGCCACAACCAACATAAACAGGGCGTCAGCAATGACGACTGATGTTAACCACAACTTAAAGACACTTGAGTTCTGCGCCATGAGAGGTGTTTCGCTCGTAAAGAATTCGAGTGCTTTTAGGAACGGTGAAGCGGCAGATTCAATAATGTGCTTAAACAAGCCAATGATAGCCTTGATGAGCACATCAACAATACTTAAGTCTTCCTCCTGTTGGTCGATAGTCTCAAGTGCAGGAATGTTCTGTACTCCAGTTGTACTGGCATTGCTATAGGCGTTTGTGAGTATCGCAGTCAGCGTCCCTGCTGCAATTACAATAACTAGCCCTATTAATGCATTCTTCAGTACTCGTTTTGCATGCTCAAGCTTATCAGGCGCACCTCGGGATGTTATGTACTGGTAACCAGCCATAACAATAAAGAAAGTACACACAAGCGTAGCTAAGCCACCGAGCATTAACATCGTCGGCGCTAAATAATTGCGCATTACATCGTTAGCGGCAGAAATATCCGCCAGATGTGTAATCATGGCGGAGAGGTTCATCGGACTTAACCTCCGAACGCCTTGGCTGCTACATCTGAGATGATATTACTGAGTACAAATGCTCCGATTGTAATTGCAAGCCCTACGGCTGCATAAATGAGTGTACGCTTAGACTTATCGAGATTTTCTGGATTACCCGAACTTGTAATGTAGCCAAAACCACCTGCTACAAAAAAGCCGGTCGCAATCAGACCGGCGAGTCCCGCAATAATCTGAATTATATTTCTAATAAAGTTTTCAACGTTCGATATGTTTCCACCCGTAGCCTGTGCGTATGCATGTGAAGACAAGACGAATGGTAACCCCAATGCGAGCACAATCGCAACCACCCTCAATGTTTTTGTAGTCTTCACTATAGATTTCCCTCCATAATGTCATAACTATATCAAAGTAGCTTGCAATTATGCAAGAATATTATATAGCATAAGCGTTATACTGCTATTGTTTCGAGTCTGTAGCTTGTTTTTTTGGTTGTTGTTCGTCAAAGTCAGTGTGTTCTACGACCCACCTTGTTACTCTTGGTGCGACCCAGAAAGAGTAAATACCAAGCGTTACAATACACAAAAAGAGCCACTTAATCCAGTTGCCAAATAACCCTAAGCCAGTTCCGGTAAATTTCAGCCGATATCCTTTAACGTACGTGTGCTTCGCTTTCCATCGCTGTTTCAGCACGAGAGCATACGGATACGCTATGCCTAAGGTTAGAACTGTAATCAGGAATGCAAGAATTGAAGTTCCGAGATACGTTGCAGCCCCACCATCGAATACAAAGTTTTTTGATTTAGCCATAAAGCCATATTATCAATAAAATATTAAATAGCATTAATAATTATTCTAAGAATGCTTATAATGTATATATAAATGGACACCAAATGATTAGCCCTAAATTTTTTGACAATATAAACGACCGAGTTATCGACGACATTAAGACTACTATTCGTGCTGGAAGCAAAATTGATATTGCTGCAGCCAGTTTTTCGATATATGCTTATCAGCTACTTAAAAAAGAACTCGAGGACATTGACGAGCTAAACTTTATTTTTACCGGAGAGGTTTTTACTAGCGAGAAATCACCAAGAGAGTCTAGAGAATTCTATATACCCCGACTTAATGCTGAACGATCTTTATATGGTACCGACTTTGAGGTAAAACTACGGAACGAGCTTAATCAACAGTCCATTGCAAAAGAATGCGCAGACTGGATACGTTCAAAAGTAAAATTTAAGTCGAACATATCTGGTGAACACATGTCACCATTTTTAGCTGTAAGAAATGGCGACGAAGAAGCTGCCTATGTGCCGTTCAATAATTTCACTACAGCAGATCTTGGTGCAGACAGAGGCAATAGCGCATATTCCGTGACTACCAAAATTTACGCTCCAGCATCACGACAGTTTATTGAAACCTTTGATTCTGTCTGGAATGAAACTGGTAAGCTTGATGACGTAACTGAAGCAGTTCTAGAAAATATAACTGCGGCCTACCAAGAGAATTCTCCTGAATTAGTATATTTTACTGCTCTTTACAACATATTCAGCGAGTTCCTTGAAGATCTCAATGCCGACTTCCTGCCAAACGAGTCTACCGGGTACAAAGACTCTAGTATCTGGAATATGCTTTATGATTTCCAAAAAGATGCCGTGATTGGCTGTATCACTAAACTTGAAAGACACAATGGCTGTATCCTGGCTGATTCAGTGGGACTTGGAAAAACATTTTCAGCTCTGGGTGTCATTAAGTATTACGAAACCAGAAACAAAAGTGTG
>CAZNVG010000070.1:0-4511 GCA_964576475.1 uncultured Candidatus Saccharibacteria bacterium
CAATAACTACCCCTGTTATGATATGATTGAGTTATGAGTTTATCTATCGGCAAACTAAAGTTCTAACCCAATTACCTTTCGAGCTAAAACTACAGATGCCGCCCACCGACCGCGGGTGTCGTGGCTACTCAGATAGCTATATAGCACACCTGCAACAAACGTAGGTAGCAGCTATAATTAGACCATGAGATATTTCTGCCAACGCAAAATTAAAACACTAGCAGAAAACTATGTAGGCATATCAAATAATATGCCCCCTTTCTTGATTTTCGATGATGTCCGCTATGAGCAATGGGATTTTACTTTCAGCAAAGGCGCCATAGGCTACTCGTGGGTTGCAACTCTTGAAATTGACGCAGAGAGTCTCAACGATGCATTCGTGACTTTTAGGAAAAAGCTGCTTGATTCAACACCTAAGATTGCTCTTATATCACAGTGTTATGTCGAGTTCCTTCATCAACCCCTCTTAATTCAGAACGTCGATAAAAATTTTGCATACTTTCATAATATTTTTGATAGCGACCCTGTTCCTCTTCATTTTGACGATACCAGCTACAAGGCACTCGAGCAGCTGACGCAAGCCTCGGTCCCAGAAGAGTTCTACTACTATTGGAATGACGCCATCAATACCGTCGGTTCTACGCCAAAGATGCTGCTTCTGTTCTCTGCTATCGAGGCATTGTGCAAAAAGTCGAATGGAAAAATAGATAAAGCAAAGAGACTGCAAATACTGGGAGACGAGCTAGATACAAAGTTTTTTGAGAGTGGCAATAAGGGCTTGCGTCATAGGCTTGTCCACGGCGACTATTTCCAACCAACCGACTTTGACAAGAATTACATTGAGCTTATACACGAAAAGATCATCACATATTTTAACAATGATATCTTTAATGAAGAGCTCATTCGTAGCGGAGTGGTCGGCCCGCAAAGACACTTTGACGACAATAAGCTAGGTAACCGAAACTTCATAGCATATACAACGGATGCAGACACTCTTATCCCTATCCGAGAGGCAATAGAGGATTTCGACACGAAAGAGCACACCTTCAAAGATAAGTTTGACTATGTCTTTGATAAATCAGTAGCCGATTACTAGATGCACACCATCCATCTGTAAAATCAAATTGTTTGAGTATACTCTAGCAAATTTCCAGCTATGTCTTTTGATGCCTTTTGATTTGGATGGTTGTCGAGCCAAATAAGCCGGCGATATTCCCTTTTCAAATAGTTATCGCTGCTGGCAAGCAAGTGAAAAAAGTCAAATATCGAAACGTTCTTTGGAAATTCCGTGTTTTTCAACCAATCTGCCAGCTGTCTCGCCCTCGCCGCGTTAGCACTTGTTGTAGAAGTTGGCCGAAGTGGCGGCGATGTCATAATGACCAGTTTTTTCTCTGGATTATCACCAAAAAATCCTGCAATTGTATCGTATTCCCTTTTTATTTTCTCCAGTTGAGTGTCATTCTTGATATTCGAATTCGGATAGCATGACTTAACCACGACGACATCGTGGCTCATGACAAAATCTTTGAACTCTGAGGTATAGCCGTCGCTAAATAATTCGGCATAGTTTGAGGGGTGTGTATCGCCCCCAGGCATGTCGTACGATGTCTTTTTGGTACCAGAATCATCTCGTAGCGCTCCAGTATTTTGATTAAAATCACAAAGATACATTCCACTGTCGAGCATCTCTAATAGCCGATATATCCCCCCATCATTAATGAGATTTTCGCCGACTGAGCGATGGATAAAGATAGCGCGTTTCAAACCTCAAACACCTCGTATTCACCTTCTTTTAATGCATATATGGGCAATTCCGCCCCATAGGTCTCAAGTTCGTTCTTGGCTTGCTGCCAGTCTATTGGCCCTCTAGGGTCATCGGCGCCAAATGAAGATTCGTAGTGCGGTATGAACTTAATCGGTAATAAACCTAACCCATCACCACATTCACGCCAGTCGCACGTCCAGTAATGTTTAACAAGCATGTTAGAGCTAGCAGAGTTCGTCGCAACAACTTTGTCAGTAAACAGTGCGGGTATATCAAATTGTTTCATCCAATATTGAACGAGGTGGTCATCGCCACCGTGAAAATAAATTACATCGGCATCTCGGCATCGCTGTACAAACGTATCGGGCATAGCAAGTACGAATGTTGGCTCTACGTCACCAGGCATATCCTCTTTAATTGAAGCTGCATAGCTAGGAAATTTTGCTTCCCAGTATTCACGCCCTTGGGCAAAGTTGCACAAAACAAACTTTGGAGCTTTTCCTAACCCTTTTACAATTTCTTGGTGAAATTGCTTTTTTAGTTCTGGCTGATTCCGTATGCCGCCAGACTGAACAACATATTTGGTCATATATTGACCCTTACAAAAATCATCTCGTGCTCGTAATCGGTCGGATTGTGAATTTTGTGCTGCGTGTTGGCCGGGAATACAAACACGTCACCCGGCTCGTAGGAGTACACGCCGTCTTCATCATGCACTTCGCCCTCACCTATGACGACAACCATAATTTCTTCGATATCTTTATGGTCATGCCAGTCAAACGTTTTACCCGCTGGTAGCCAGCCGTGCGTCATCGCTTCAAAGTGTGTACTTTTCAGATGGTCAGGTGAGGCATAGACCTTACGCGAGCCACTGCCACCGTGGGCTTCTTCTTTTTGGATTTCGGCAGCGGAGCGTTTAGTGATTTTCATACCGTCTTCACTTCCCCAATCAACTGTGTCCAGTCAGCGCCGGCCTTATCTTGCTTGACAAGATTTTCATACTGCCTGAGGGCTTCGTCAGCGAGTGACTCTGGGTGCATTTGTTGCAAATATTTCAAATCTTTTGCTATCCACTCGACTGAAAAAGTTATTGGGTCAGGTGGATTTTGGTATGACTGCCACGCAATGTTAGTCAAAACACCACCTGGGCGCTCGCTCAGTGCATCACCGACCTTATTTATATCAAGTCCCACTGCTTTTGCAGTCTTGAGCGCTTGTGCCATACCTGCGATATGTAGCGCCTGTAGTCCATTTAGGACGAGTTTGTAACGCATCCCACTCCCTTGTGTACCAAAATACTTTACATCAGCCGCAATTGCCGAAAGAACTGGTCGTAACGCATCGAGCTTTTGCTCGTCACCCCCAACCAGCAATGTAAGTGTACCTCCCTCTGCGGCCACCCTGCCACCGGTCATCGGCATGTCAAAAAATGTCAGACTCATATCTAAGCAGGTACGAGCAATCTCGTCGACACATCCTGAGGAGAGAGTTGTACAGGTAATAAGTGTCTGTGACGACCTTGCGCTAGCAAGTATGCCAGCTTCTTCAAACCATACCTCGCGAGCAGAATCATCATTTGCTGTTGTTTCAAATATGATATCTGCATTATCGACGACGTCCTTTATTGATGCACATGCAATAGCCCCCTCGCTTTCAAGTGCACTTGCTTTTGATGTATCTCGGCTCCAAGCGTACACCTCATAGCCGTTTTTAAGAAAATTACGAGTAAAACCTGTACTCATAATACCTAAGCCGATTACACCTATCTTCATATCCGTTATTTTATCACTTCTTGGTGTCTCTTACCACGAGTCGAGAGGTGACGCAGCGAACAGGTATTTGAGCTAAGTGAGCTCTCCTAGCTCCTCATTGAGCCGCAACGACTCCACCAACCCCTCCTCACTCACAAACACCGCATAAATAGCAATATTCTCATACGTCACCGCGATGCCAGCTCGCTCAAGTTCTTCGACGATACGGTTCATCTTCGTACTTTAATTTTAATGTCCTCATCTCTGTTATTAAAGTATTTGGGCATGTTTTGGGCCGACTCGGCTCATACGCGCTTAGAACGCGTGTAGAGCGCATCTATCGAGACCTAGTTGGTCGTCTGTTTTGGCACAAAGAACGAATAACCGTTAAACGATGTTATCACCATTTGTTTCGGGCCAGCTTCTCCTGCCCAGTTGTACGCAGAAACAACATAGCCATCAGGGCGCACCTGCTCTATAAACCCAAATGATGAGTATCCTGACACGTCTTGGCATACAATCCTATGCAAGTCAGGCCCGCCAACTATCGATACTCCAGCGGCTTGAGCTCCAGTTCTCCATGACGAGCAGGTTTCTCCCAAGTATTGAGTACCGTAACCAAGCTCAGCCCATCGTTTATCAGCCCACCAAGCACCGCTACCTTAGATGTATGAGTTAGCTGGCACTTGTGGTGGTTGAGCTTCTTTGCTTACTGGTGTCGGTTGAGTAGGCGTAGCAGTACTAGGCATCGGTTGAGTTGGAGTTGGAGCGGTAGATGGTTGCGCAGTAGCCTGTGTTGATGAATCGTTATTCGAGGACTTCTCGGCCTTTTCTGGATTTTTTTCATCTTTAGATGCAACCTGACTACTAGCTGGCTTCGGTGCATCAATCTTTTCGTCAGAAGTGATAACACTCCTGACGGCTGCATAGACTGGCAATACTCCGACCATAACGACAATTGCCAAAATGATAAACCACCTATTGCTCACCATCTT
>CAZNVG010000071.1:0-4414 GCA_964576475.1 uncultured Candidatus Saccharibacteria bacterium
CGAGCTCATTGGCTGTGCGTTCCAGTATGCTTGTAGCACGCAGATCAGCAGTGGCATCGATGACCAAATCGTGTTCCGTAAACAGCTTAATTGCTTGTGGCGCGGAAGTAATTCTGTCGTCTGAAAGGTGAACGTCTGAAATATTGATCCCTCGTTCTGCAAGTGTTGCTTTTACCGCCATAGGCTTTGGCCAGCCCATATACTGATTGTCCGCTATGTGTCGAATTATATTTCCTGGTCGTAGCTTTTCTGGATCAATTAGTGTTAGTTTGCCGACACCAGAACGAAAAAGAAGATCGGCGACATATGAACCAATTGCGCCGTTGCCAACAATGGCAACTTTTTTATTCCTATATCTGACTGCATTAGACCCCGCTCTTAGTGTTCTGGTTTGCAGGCTAGTATCAGCACTTTCGTGAGCAATCAGCTTCGACAACCCATGCCCTTGGCTTTTAAGTTCAACGACGAGTACACCTTCACGTCCATTGCGTTCATAAACAACCGCCAGGTACTTAATTACGCCAAGTCTCACAAGATTCATAACTCTAGATAAATCAGCACCAAGAACTACGCCTAAGTCCTCTAGATTTTTTATTGGCTGGTTAGTCTGCCCCGTCTTAAATACATACGCTAGATCTTTCTCCCTACGACGTATTCGCTTTCTACCAATTCGTTCAACACTTGGTTTCCAGGATAGGGTCTCGCCAAGCTTTACCACTCCATTCTGCTCACTTGTTCTTATAAAACTCTGGTGTTCCAACCGAGTGGCGTCATAGGCTACGAAAAGTGAGCCGCCCTCTAAATATCTCTCCAGATCAGTATCTTCATCACCAGGCCACCCTTCTGCAGTTTTTATGAACCAGCCACTGACTTTGGCCATGATCTTACTAGGATCAATCCAGTCTGAAAGATCAGCATTACTAGACCACAGACAAAGCGTGCCATCACGCTCGATATGAAAAGTGGGACTAAATGCTGAACCTGATTCAACGACTTTAACTTTCGGTGGCTTGAAGGGGAAGCCCTCGGGTATAGCTAGCGAGATTGTTGCGGTATAAGTCTTGCCCTGGAAACGCCACTGAACTTTGCGCCGTATAGTCTCTCCGTCATCTACGAAGCCATACTTAGCAAGTGCCCCACGAAATTCATCGACAGTAGCGTCAATCTTTTCTTCATACTCATGTTCAGGCGTAGCGGTCATTTCCGGCTGGGACGTTTCGAGCCCCGCTTGTTATATTACTTGCATTCTTTTTAGTACCGTCAGCGTTGCAGTAACTCGGCATCTGGAAGACGTGTTCACCATCCGGAGTTTTGCCTAAAAGCTTTTGCCACTTTAATGCTGAACTGCAGTCATCTTCATCTTCTAAGGCTTCGCGAGCCAGCTTGGAGGCCTCGTCCATTGCTACTTTCGCTACGGTAAAGTCATTATCATTTGCCTTCGTTGATATGGTCTTGCCAGGTATAGTTGGATCATCTAAGCCAAACTTTGCGATATCTGACAGATTACTAGCGATGTACTCAAGAGCTAGAGTGTAGTACTCCGCAATCGAAGTAGCTGACCATTTACTATTTTTGAAACCCCAATAGGTCATCAGTTCGAAGAATAACCCGCCTGGCTGGTCGCCAAGCCATGTACGCCGTGTTTGTCGAATCAGCTTAACAACTGGGACGTAAATTCCTTTGTCGTTTATTGTGTTCAGCTGGTTAAGCTCAGTCGTTTTTTCGTTTAACAGAACTGGATTTGTTTCAATCCATTCGCTTTCTTCATCATCTGGTACGCTTGGCACTTCCCAGTTTTCACCCTTTCGCCTTGCTGGCACCACATCAACTGTGAGGTCATAGGCGGAAAAATCAATTTTTATTGATCGGTGCTGCTTTTCAACTCGCTCACTACCATAGTTATCGTCTTTTGACAGTACCCCTTCAAACAAACTGAGTACATCTTCTGGTGTAGCGTCGATGTCTGGGCTCCCCATCCTTACAAAAACGTCCACATCTTTAACGCGTTTTATGGATACTTCACGAGCATACGATCCGATTAAGATTGGATCGAGCCCTAGCCCCTCAAGTTCTTTACTGGCCTTCAGTAGCTCAGTAACCTCAGCATGAGCAGTTGCGGCGTTCGCCTTATCTGTATCTGGCTCAATATTAGTCAATGCGTCGTTAAAGTAGCCGGCAAGAGTACTCATGACTTAGCTCCTTTCGGGAAGGTACTTATAACAGCAAAGACATCGGAGACTAGCCTTAACTCTGTTTCACATAAGGAGCTGAAACTGTAACCCTTGAGCTCTTTATGATCTTCAGGAGAGAGTCTGTGTTCACCCGAGAACACAATGATTGGCAGATCATTTGATTTAGCGTAAGCAAATGTTTCTTTATAAACTTTTGAATCTGGCGAATAACCAATAACCAGCAGTAGTGATCCACGCAAGAGGTTGAGATTTCTTGCATCTGCATCAACCTGTTTTATTTTGAAATAGCCGACCCGATCGAGCAACTCTGCTTCATGCTTCATCGACTGCTTTTCGGTTGAGATTATTGCAACCTCGCGACCAACATTTTGTGCGAATCTCTTCCACACGGGTCTCATTTTTGTTATATATTGCACGGCCAGTAAGCCACCACCAAATGTGATTGCTAACCAGAAAACAAACTGGAGAACCGTGCTAAGGTCTGCTGCTTGCTGAAGTGTCATTTTACCCTCACCCTCTCTTAAAATTAGCGAAACGTTTTATTTTCTGCGTCTCTTCTTATTATAGCACAAACACGTTAAATGTGGTCTAACATGCTTATGCTTATTAAACACATCTGAAGCACCTTGATTTTTGACCTACGCTTCGCTAATATTGCGTTAGAGCACTGCTCTGCAAATTAATAATCTGACCGCACAGTTCCAAATCGGGATCAGAAAAAGGCCGTCACTGTAGGCTTAGGAGTCAATAAAGCGTTTTAGCTGGGACTCGACAGTGGCACAACATCAGGCCGATCGTGAGGAGTTGATTACAGACGCGCCATGCGTCGTGTAGTTAATTCTTTGTGATCGGCTTTTTATATTCTAAGGAGCTTCACCAAAGAATTTGTGGTTTTTAACTACAAGGAGGTGAAGCCATGGAAGCTTCAAACAACAAACAAACTATTGTGATGGCTAAAGTGAGTTCGCTTAAAGCTAGCACGTATAACCCGAGAAGATGGGATCAATCAGCAATTGAGGGCTTAACCGAAAGTATCAAACGTTTCGGCTTAGTCGATCCCCTGCTGGTCAACGGCTCAAAAGATCGCAGGAACATCGTAATAGGTGGGCACTTTCGGCTGAAGGTAGCGAAAGATCTCGACTTTAAAGAAGTGCCGGTAATTTATCTGGACATTCCAGATGAAGCTAAAGAACGTGAGCTGAATCTGCGTCTTAATAAAAACCAGGGTGACTGGGATTACGAACTACTTGCAGAATTCGACGAGTCGCTGCTGGCCGATGTTGGTTTTGACAGCGAAGAACTTGATTCGATCTTTGACATTGATGTGGACGAGCCAGATTCATTTGATCTAGAAAAAGAGCTTAAGAAGCTCGATATCACCAAGATCACTGTCAAAAAAGGTGACGTGTACCAACTCGGAGAATCTCGTCTTATGTGCGGAGATTCAACTGTCGAAGTTGACTTTGATAGACTCATGAACGGCGAACAGGCCGACATGTGCATGACCGACCCGCCTTATATTCTGGACTACCTTCACGCCAAGCGTGGTGGTAAACCAGTAACGGGCTTCGGGGCCAAGAAGAATCGTCGATATTTGGAAACCGAAGAACTGCCCGATGACTTTACCGAACTCTGGATGGCCAATGTAGCAAACCACTCTAAACCAGACTTCTCGATTATTGTGTACGAGAACTGGAAGAACCTCCGTATCATCTGGGGTGAGATGGAAAAGTATTGGAAGGTCAAAAACATGATCGTTTGGCATCTACCGAACCGTCACCAAAACTTTGCTTCTAGATACAAGTTCTTCTCAAAACACGATATCGCCATGGTCGGAGCAAGCGGCACTGTTACTTTGAACCAGGAAGAAGAACCAGACGGCCTCCAGGAGGAATACGAAACAGCACTCTATGCCATATCGGGTAAACCTCAATGGGAATCGCATGAAAAGGGCAAGAAGTTTATCCCGACTGATTTCATCGAGCATACAGCTGAAGATGAAAAGCACTCTGGTCAGGGCGTGATTTTTGGCACTAAACCACTGCCAATCCTCATCCCCTACATCAAAGTGCTGACCAAACGGGGCGACCTTGTAGTAGAACCGTTCTGCGGATCAGGATCCACGTTGATGGCTTCGACCAAACTAAAACGTCGCTGCTTCATTATGGTGAAATCTCCAGTTTACGCTGAGGTGGCCTTGAAACGCTGGGAAAAACTAACTG
>CAZNVG010000072.1:0-4373 GCA_964576475.1 uncultured Candidatus Saccharibacteria bacterium
AAGTTAATTAGATCTGGGTACAGTGTGTTCCAGGTTCGGGACGCCGAGCTCACCATATAATGATCATCAATGCCGATGGTCTTTTTTTATGCATAAAAATACCCTCACATTTGTTGCCGAAAGCCGACAGGCAAATGAGAGGGCGCAAAACCCAGGAGAGCGCGAAGATGGGGCGCTGCTTCTACAGATCATCGATGTCTGTATTAGTAATCCTGGGGCCGTGGAGGTTGATGGCTCCTACTTCTCCTGGAAGGGGAGGCAGACTCGGTCCTTGAGGCGATTGCCAATCACCACACGTGACGACTTGCGACGCTCCACCAGTTGGGTGATCGTCATCGGCTTGCCGGCGACAGTACACGACATGGTGTCGAGTTCGCGAGCCAGTTGCTCACGTTCGGTCATCGCTTTCCGAGCACGAGACTCACGGCGCTTGCGTCGAAAGTTGGAGTACCACGACGTGCTGACGGCATTGCGTGAGCGGCGCTTGTACCACTCAACCACATTGGTCAACAGGGCAACCACAACGAGACAGACCACAAGGACAACGCAGACTCCAAGCACGGCCAACAGCGACTCGCCGTAGCCAAAGTCTTCCTCGAAGATGTCGACGATCAACGCCACCACGTTCGCGACGGCAGCGATCACCAAGGGTACACCGTAGGCGAACTTTCGCTCGACGATTGTGCCCTTGGCACTTCTCTTGTAGTTCCACCAGGACTTGCGCTTCACGCTGCCGAAAACGTCGTTGAACGTACCTTGCCGAAAAGGCGCGAATGCAGCTTTCCAGTTGAGGTTGTAGACGTAGCCGGTGAGCGTGAAGGCCAGCAGTGCGATGAACTTCGCCACGTAGTGAGTTGGCAGCACGCTGACGCTGTACGGCAGAAGCCGCAGGTAGCGCTTGCGGAAATCGCAGTTGTCGCGTCCCTTCTCGCTGAAGAACCACTCGGTCCAGCTGATCAGCCAGGCAGGCGGCTCTTTGGCGAAGTTGTTCGCCAGAACAACGACTTCCTGTGTCGCCACGAAGGGGATTCGCCATGCACGATCATGACGAGAACGTGAGCGGTTTCGCGAGAAGCTGTCGTTCAGCTCGCCATCCCACATCATGCTGGTGTCGTAGTTGCCTGATGAGTTCCTGCCGCGGAAGATGCGCTTCAGTCCACTCTCGCCACCCCATCCCGGCCACACCACGGTTGCGTGCAGTGTGAACGTGCCGGCTCGGCGGAATGCCATATGCACAATGCCATCGTCGAGAGGCGCGATCTTGCGATCGATCTCCACGCCATTCAGCGATGAGACGACCAACAAGTACGGCGTCGTTACTGGCTCGGCATCGAAGTACTCCATCTCGCGGTTGGTCGCATCGATCTGCGCCATCAGTGCTTCGGGGTCGTTGATGCAGACACCAACCCACATGACAGGATCACTCGGTTGCTTGTCACAAACGATGTGAAACGGTCCGTCGGTCGGCGTCGGTGCTTCCTTTGTGTCAGAAATAGTCGACATAAAGCCTCCAAATCAAAGTGCGTGGGGATTTCCCATTACAACGTAATATTATGGCATGATATACAATAATCTTCAATAATATATTTCGGTAGTCAGTAAGTAATTTATACAGTTGACTAGGAGTTCTGCTAAAGCTTTACTTATCATATGAAATCCAAAAATAATACACAGATTCATGAACCTGTTGACAAAGAAAACGTGAGCTTTCTACGGAACAAGCAGCAGCAGGCGAAGTATCTAGCCGCAGTGATCTTAATCATAGGAGCGGGCTTTGTTATTAAAAGCACGTTTGCAGCGAGTCGAAAAAGCGTGCGGTTTAGTTTAAGTAATAGCTCGACTGACGCAGGAGTGGCTTTCAGCGCACCATCTACGTCAGATCCAAAGCCTACTGGCGTTGCTGGAAACTGGACACTGAAGTTTAGTGATGACTTCAATGGCACAACGCTAGACACAAGCAAATGGACCAAAAACTGGTTCGGCGATCCATCGACATACTCCAAGCCAGTAAATAGTTCGGCAGGAAATTGTTTCAGTGCCGACCAGATAAGTGTAAGTAACGGCAATCTTAACATGGGGCTTGCTAACAATACTGCTTCAGGCTGTACGCTACGAGATGGAACGACAATGGCCAAATACAAAGGGGGACTCGTTAACACTCTCAAGAAATACGAATTCTCATATGGATTCATGGAAGCACGGATGTATGTACCGGGAGCAAACGGACTTATGTACAACTGGGCTACCTTTTGGTCGGATACAACGGGTGACTGGCCAGAAGGCGGAGAGATAGATGTCATGGAAAGCCTGAGTGACCGCTATCCGAACTGGCACTATCATTATGCGAAGAATGGGGTAGAGGCAGGTCCAGGCGGAGGCATTAAAATGGACGGAACTGGATGGCATACATACGCCGCCAAATGGGAGCCTACTAAGATCACTTGGTACTACGACGGCGTAGAGGTGGCGAGTTGGACTGACGGCATAGTTCCTGGTCCGCATTTTGTCATTCTCGAACACGGCGTCAATAAGTCAGATACAGCACCTCGCCCAGACACAACAGCGATGGTCGATTATGTTCGCGTCTGGCAGCAATAAGAAAACGCTGATAGTGAGTATCCATCACCCTTATCCTTTGTTACACTAGTAGCTATGATTGAAGCTACCAATAAAGTTCCGAAAGTCGATCTCGACGTATTCAAGCGTACAAAAATGATTGCGACGCTTGGTCCTGCTACAAACTCGTATGAGTCTGTGTACGAAATGATATCCTCTGGTGTCAACGGTATACGACTAAACTTTTCGCATGGAACATACGAGGAGCGTGAGCAGCAAATCAAATGGATCCGAAAGGCGAGTAAAGAGTTTGGGAAGCCAGTTGCCATCATCCAGGATTTGCAGGGACCGAAAATCCGTCTTGGTGACTTCGCGGATATAATCAATGTAAAACGGGGACATGAGTACAGGTTTGCCTATGGTGCCGACTACGCAAACACTGGAATACTTCCAACGCAGTATGATTTGACTCAGAAGGTAAAACGCGGTGAGCGGCTCTACCTCTATGACGGCAAAGTTAAAATGATAATCACGAGTGTGCATGGCGAGGTAGTAGGTGCACGAGCTGAGAACGACGGCATACTCATAGCTCGAAAAGGGATCAATTTACCAGACACCGATTTTGCAGGTGACGTACTGACTAAGAAAGATCGAGTTGACGTTGTTTTTGGAAGCACAAATGATATCGACTATGTGGCGCAGTCGTTTGTGCAGACGGCGGACGACGTTACAAAGCTACGCAAACTATTGAAGTCGTTAGGCTCTGATGCAAAGGTTATAGCTAAGGTTGAGACGAAAGCCGCGGTCGGGAACATTGAATCGATCGTAGCAGCGTCAGATGCTGTCATGGTGGCACGTGGTGATTTAGCGGTCGAGACAGAAGCAGAAGCCGTGCCAGTATTACAGAGGAGAATTATCGGTCTGTGCCTTAAGCATGCCAAGGTATCGATTGTGGCTACCCAAATGCTGGCAAGCATGACGGAAGAGCCTGAGCCTACGAGAGCCGAGGTTTCAGATGTTGCGACAGCGGTTTTGGTGAATGCTGACTGCGTTATGCTGAGCGATGAAACAGCTAACGGAAAATATCCGATGGAAGCTATCAAAATTATGAAACGAATAATTATGTACACGCAACAAAACGCACCGCTTACGGCGCATTTTGTTGATGATGTACATGATATGACTATGACGCACGCCATCTCCACAGCGGTTATTAAGCTCGGCGATCAATTACACGCTCGAGCTATCGTCACTGAAACGAAAAGTGGCTCAATTGCCACTAAAATAGCAAGCTACCGACCTAAGCGAACCATCCTCATGGTGACCAGTTCGACAAGAGTGGCTCAACAGCTTGCGCTAGTGTATGGCGGCATGAGCTTCGTGCGACCTGATGATGAAAAGCAGGCGACAAAGTTAACGAATTGGCTCCGAGAGAAACGACTTTTGCACAAAGGAGATATTATCGTGACAGCTTCAGGTAAATATCCTGGTGTCATGGGAACAACCGACACTATTAAGGTGAGAATATTGGAATGAGTGAGTTCCACAAGAAAACCATTCGCGACATAGACATTAAAGGCAAAACTGTCTTACTGAGGGCAGACTATAACGTACCAGTAATTGAGGGCCGAATAAGCGACGACTATCGTATTACGCAATCAGTTCCCACAGTTCAGTATATTTTGGAGCATGGCGCGAAGCTGGTTATCTGCTCACATCTTGGCAGACCTGATGGCGTACCGAGCATTGATAATAGCCTCTTACCTGTCAAAAAGCGTCTCGAAGAACTACTGAAGCGTGATGTGCAATTTATTGAT
>CAZNVG010000073.1:0-2157 GCA_964576475.1 uncultured Candidatus Saccharibacteria bacterium
AGTTGGGCGCAGTTATATCCCGAAAAGAAAGTGCAAACCCGTTAACCGTTAAGCCAACATAGTTACGCAAGTTTTCGATTGCAGTTGTCCCGTCAACCATATGACAGTCAAATACAATCCACTCGTGATAGTCGTCCATCTTTGGAGCCTCGGAAAACGGCTTTCGCATAACTCTTTGAGTAGGACGATCTATTCTGCCCTTCTCGTAACCACGCGCTGCGAGCCAAGTAAAATACTCGTCTGAGTTTTGGGTGATGATTTGATCATAATCTCGTTGCTGCAGAACATCACCATGAAAGTGCCTAAAAAGAGCATTGCGTACAGCACCGCCTATCATAAAAACTTCCAACCCTTTGGGTAGCGTTTCGGCAACTTCACGAAGTTCTTCTTCAGCATTCAGGGAGTTAAAGTTAAATGGCAGAACTTTGGATGGTATTGTTTGTGGTTTGCTCATTGTTTATGCTCCTTAAACCAGGCTTCGTCTCGATTAAACTGCCACGGGTCTCGGGTGTTGGAATAGTCACATCACGCCATACATCACCAACGATGTAGGGCTCTTTATCTAGCCAGTTTTGCAACTCTTTCTCACTTGGAAAATCTACAAGGATCATTGAACCCTTCATGGTGCCATCATCGTGAAGAAGTGCTGCACCGTACCACATATTTCCAGACTTGAGCAGCTCATCACCCATATCAATATGTTGTTGACGAACTTTTTGACGGCGAGCCGGTGCTTCACTGTCTGTTCCATCGAGTCCTATGATGACAAATTGCATTAGTTCACCCTATATTTATCGTCATTGCCTGCTAAAAGATTAAGCAATGACTGGGTTGCCATATCGCTCGTTGCCTTATTTGCTTGACTGGAATTGTAACTAGTCTTCATATTAGAACAGTAGAGAGTCCCTAAATCTAAGTCCAGATAGCCTGGCGTTGATGGGGTATAGTCAAGAAATGCCCGTAATCGACCATGCTGCAGCTCTTGAAGAAGTGCTGCCTCATTAAGCGTCATCTCGCGTGCGACTGTCAATATGGCACCATCTTTCATAAGTTTGAGCTTATCCGCATCGACGTATCCTTTGCCCGCCTCAGCAGACACACAGAAACAAATGATGTCCGCCTGGGCTAGCAGATCGTTCAATTCAAGTTTATTGTATGTACTGTTCTTAGGGCTACGATTCCAATAGGAAACCTTCTTAATCCCGACGCCCGTATACATCTCGGCAAGCTTAGTTCCTACATGACCTAGTCCGACAATGCCTATATGTAACTCATCAAAGCCGGGAGTCGTAACAAACGTTTCTTCTCCGGTTCTGCCGAGTTGGAATAATCGTCGTTCCATCGCTAGGCTAGCTGCTAACATCCATTCAGCTACGGACTGAGAATTAGTAAATGGCGTATTGGAGATCGCTATGTTTTTATTGGTAGCTTCTTGCCACGCGGGGATATGTTCTTTCCAGTCTGTGCCCGTGAACGCAATTGCCCTAAGGGAGTCAGCCGCCTCAATGACCTTAGGTGTTACATGCTCAACACCACCAAGTATATAACCAATCTTACCTTTAATAGCCTCACAAAGTTCTTCCTCGCTAGCATTGGGCTTATCTAAGCGCTCTACCTCATAGCCAGCAGCCTCGAGTTGCTTAATTTGGTTGACATCGATAAAAAGACTATCTGTTACAAGAATCGTACCGTTCATATCTGTAATTATACCTTAAAACAAACCCTGTTGGTTATTGTTCACGCATTAACCTCAGGCACATCAAAGTCATTTTTTGAATTTTCTTTTTCGGTAGCCTTGTTCGGGTTGTCGTTTTTAATTTGCTTCGACTGCTTCTCTTCATACTTGGTTGCGTATTGTTTTCGTGAGTTGCTGATAACAGCCTCAGCGACTTTCTGGCTACCTTTGTCTTCTAGCAACAGTGTTTCGCCTGACATCGGCTCTTGAGGCTGCAAAGCGGCAATCTTTATGTAGAAGTTGTAGGTCGGCAGATTGCCGATCTCTCCTGGTTCAATATGCGGACTAAACTGGTGGAGCAGTAGCTTTTCGGTATCTGCGCTTTTAGATCGAAAGCCAATAATCGTTCCGACGTTATCCAAAATGGTATTGACCATAGTCTTGGCTTGCAACTGCGACACAGATTGCTGCGCCATGGTCAG
>CAZNVG010000073.1:2167-4306 GCA_964576475.1 uncultured Candidatus Saccharibacteria bacterium
GCGGGCCTCAGATAGGATGTCGCTAAACGACTCGTTGGCAAAGTTCTGGAACTCATCAACGTATAGATAGAACGGTACACGGTCTCTGGCTGCAATTTCATCTCGCCGCCAGGCGGCCAGTTGCAGCTTAGCCAGTACCGTCGCACCAAACAGTGTTGAGGTACTTTCGCCGAGGCGACCTTTGGAGAAGTTGCAGATAAGGATCTTGCTGCTATTTAATATGTCATCAAAGTCTATGGTGGATTTAGCTTGGCCAAGCATTCGTTTAGCTGACTCGGATCGCTCGAAGCGTTCGATGCGGGTTATCGGACCACCGCTAATCTTGACTCGTTGCATATCACCAGCCTTACCAAGCTCCTCTTTCCAAAAACGTGCTAGGCTCTCGTCTTTGAGGTTGCGGGTAACATTCTTACGATAAGTGCTGTCGGTCAAAAGGCGCAGTACGGTAAATAAGGTGGCATCTTTGACACTAAATGCTGTGTGGATAGCATTACGTAGTATTCGCTCAACACGGTAGGCATTGGTATCAGAGTTGTCGTCAAATATCTTTTGCAAAACTGAGATAACCGCCTCAGTGACCATATCTTTAGCATGAGCCAGTTCGCTACCAGTTAAGCCCTCAGGTAATTCCAAGAGGTTCAAACCAATTGGGTAATCCAGGTCACTCGGATTGAGGTAAATAACGTCTTTGATGCGTTCTTTGGGGATATGGCTAATTAAGTTTCGTGCTGAGTCGCCGTGGGGGTCTACGACTGCTACGCCTTTACCGGCACGAATATCTTGCATGATTGCGTATTCCAGCATGGTGGTCTTGCCGTTACCTGTACCACCAACAATATATACGTGTCGTTCACGTTCGGCAGCAGTTAGTCCAATAGGGGTATCACTATCGTGATGCTTATTGACACCTAAGACTACATCAAGTTTAGTGCCATTCTTTAGGGAGACGGTCGCTGGCAATGTCTTAATGTGTGACTTAATGACATTCTCGGTATCTACAGAATCGGGATTAGGAAAGTGGTACAGATCTGACAACTCAGAACTTGAGATAATGGTCTGCTGGCTGAGAATATGTGCGGTGAGTGTACGATCACGAAACCGCGTCATCTGTCTATCGGCGACTCTAACAAACGGAACACGCAAACTTTGCCGAGCGCGCAAGGCTTGATTACTGGACGCAAACGGCTCAAAGGCATCCACTAAGGCATTTAGTCGCTCTGTAATATGAGTACTGTCCGACGAGGCAACTAAGACTCGGATAGATGCTTCGAAGAGTTGCTGGTCAAGCTTGGTCTTAATTGTTTTGCCAAGCTCCCGTTCGTAAGGGTCGTCAGTCCGTTTCTTATCGCGGTTTGTCTTGAGCGACTCAGGTAATTCATTGCCCCGAGAAAACATTGAAAAGATGATATCTACCGTCACCACGATTATTTTCGCCATTTTACTAATGAACCAGAATGGCGGAAACCAAATGACCCAAAGGAGCTGCCCAAGCGGAGTGCGTTGTACCTTGAGCTTGCTAGATAACTCTTTACCCATCTTGATGCGTCCTCGGATATTGTTGGCGTGTCGAAGCGATCTGCGGTGTTGAGAGTTAAGGACTGGCGTAACGATAACCTGAAAAGCTGTCAGCTCATCTGACTCAAGCTTGGTCATCTGTCCCGTTAAGAAGCCAATCGGGTCGTGTTCTTTTAACACGCTATGATCTTGCAGTGGTAATACAAAGTCGGCAGACAAGGTAAGTTCAACTATCCCGGCCTTGATGCCAGGGCTAAGTCTGGTGATGTAATCTTCAATTCGTTTGATCTTTAACCCAGGTAAGTAGGAGCGTAGACTCCGTTCGATGTACTCAACTTCATGCGCAGGTACGCCCATGACATAGCGCACGCCACCGTTACGACTAGAGACAATCTCCATAGCATGGGTTGTTTTTGGCGCAGCCAAATGCTCCCAAAAGTTACGTCTTACCGTTTGGTTACGCAGTAGAATATGTAGTTGCTCTGTGGCAAAGGCGGATTTGCCCGTTTGAGCTGGAAAAGTCAGCTCTAGAAAGACTTTTGGCGCTTCTTTACCGCCAACACCACATTTACGCAAAATGTAGCCAACAAACTGTGGAGTATTTTGCACAAATCGCACAATGGC
>CAZNVG010000074.1:0-4277 GCA_964576475.1 uncultured Candidatus Saccharibacteria bacterium
AATTATTGATGTTGCCAATTGGTTACCCGATGACCTCTTTCCAACCTATCCCGAAGGGGCTCGGGATAAGCGCACTCTTTTCCCTCCAGAAAACAACGGGCTGTCCTATGTCAACCCGTTACGTCGATACATGTTCAAGCAGTCAGACCCCCGCTATCCCGAACAATATTGGAGCGAGGTGGTGGCTTACGCAATTGGCCAAATGATGGGCGTTCCAGTGCCACCCGCCTACCCCGCAATAGACAGCGCACGAGGGGAATCAGCTGCATTAATTGAATGGTTTTACGAAGACGGCACGGTTTCGTCGATTCTCGGCGGACGGTTTATGCAACTCATGATCCCGGGTTTTGACATGAAGCGCGGCAGCCAGCACAACTTCAAATCTATCCGGGCATGGTTCCAAGTACTGCAAAACAAGCATCAAATCCTTGACACCCATTGGATGGAAGCATGGGCCCAAGGCTTAACCTTTGATGCCATTATCGGTAACACAGATCGACACCAGAATAATTGGGCTTTGCTATATGACCCAGCAAAGGACGTATACCAAATGAGCCCATGGTTTGATAACGGCACAAGCCTCGGCCATGAACGATGGGAAAAGCATGCCAAATCATGGACATCGACACAGCTAGATCGCTACCTGTACAATGGGATTCACCATTTACGTTGGGATAAAAACAGTCCCAAACGTTGCGGTTTTTTTGAGTTAACCGATCTTTTACTCGCTTTTGATTCAACGCTTCGCGCACCTATGCTGGCTTCTGTGCAGGCTATAGACCTACACAAGCTTGAGGAGTTTTTGCAACAATGCGTTTCTTTGCGTTGTTCTGTTCCACTAAACCCATGGCGCGCCGAGTTTATGGTTCGCTTGGTTAAAAGAAGGCAAGAAATACTGTTACAACAACTGTCATGAGTACCGTAACCAACCTCATAGAACCGGATCGTCTTTTGCTGAGCTGGCAAAGGCCGATGGTTGATGACGGGCGCCGTACGCGTCGCGTTGTTGGTGAAATTACGCGTATCGCTTCTGACAAGTTCCGTTTTCAGTATTTAGACGGTACAGCAGATTTTGAAGCGGCTAAGGCGGAAGGCTTCCAGGGGTACCCTTCCTTTCGCCTCAGCCAGCGGCAGCATGAAGAGAATGTCCTCGACGCATTCATGGTGCGGCTACCAAGCCGTAAGCGCGGCGACTTTAGGGAATACCTAGCCTCGCACTCTCTGCCCCTTGATTTTACCGGCTCAGATTTTGCTCTACTGGCTCACACCGGTGGCCGCTTACCAGGAGATGGTTTTGAAGTATTTCCTGATATTTCGACGGTGACTCGGCCGTTCGATCTAGTCATTGAGATCGCCGGTACTCGGCACCGTGGTCTTTCTGAATTAACTGGGCTACAGTTTGGTGACTCGGTCGCACTTATAGCTGAACCGACAAACCCGGTTGATCCTAGTGCGATTGCGATTACCCATGATGTACTGGGAACGCTCGGGTATGTACCCAAGCCTTATTGTGAACACTTGTTGCCGCTGATCCATGACAATTGCGTCAAGGCAGTTATTTGTAAGCTAAACGGCCGCCCAGAACGGCGGCTGGTTTATGTTCTTGTATCGGTTGGGTAAAGCACCGGCTAAAAGATGGAGTGGCTCGCAGTAGTTCAACAGCTGAATAGAGATCTTTTTGCAATTGAAATGACGCGGAGCGGCCTTCTACTTCAGAAGCAAGCCATAGGTTCGATTCCTCTCATTAAAGCTGACGGCATTCCCATTTCTAAAGATGAGTTTAAGGAACTCGGATCGACGCGTATTATTTTCGAACAAACCTCTGTTGAGGTCCTAATTGGCCTCACAGCGAACGCCATTGAAACGTTCGCTATTCGTCTGCAGCGACACCTTAACGTCCAATGGGAGCCGTTCCGCTTTCCTCAGAATGGTATTCGATTCGCCAATCGCGTTCGGCAGTTCCGAGCCTTAAATAATGTGTTCAAGCACCAAGAGGGGTATGTAGATGCTAAATCATCACGATCCGCAAAGCATCTGGTAGATGAGGGGCTCTTCTCGGATGAAACATACCTTAAAAATCTGTCGGCCGAAAAAATTGTTCCTGGATTAGAGATTGCTCTCTTTGAGACATTCACACATCTCTATGAGGTGGCTTTCAATATTGCCAACGTTCATAATCGCCTCGCTGGTAAATCTACGGTTGAACTGATGCAAGCATTACGAGAGCTCGCAGTGTATCCCATGATTGAACCGAGGCTGCTCCGATGTGAACGCTAACGCGTACAACTTACCAGAGCTCAAGTGCCTGATCCCTCATGAGCTACGATAGCCACACACAATTGCCACTCAATTCTTTGCGACGATAACAGCCCTTGAAAAGGCCTAATGTCTAAAATTCGGCCTTAGTGGACTTTCAACGTGGCAACGATCTCCCTGCACGGCTTTCCCACAGATCCGCAGGTCCGTAGCGGTGGGCGTATTCCGACAGTTGAACTCGGGGTTAGAGTCCGAAGAACATCTTTCGGTCTTCTCTCCGGTGTAAATCGTATTTAGCTATGTGGTAGGGCTTAGGCTCGGCTGTGCCAGACCACAGCCGAAACGGCAGACCGTCTATGCAAACCTCTGCCACCACAGAGCAAAAATCCTTTTCGTAGCAGTCTCGAAGTATTTTTAGATTTGTTGAAGGGAAGCTGTTTTTGAATTCCGTATTGAAGTCAGGATAGAAGTATCTGATTAGCGCAGCTTCATATAGGCATATGCGTTCCTCTTCAGTGGTATTGAAGAGTTTGTTTAGGCCTTGCTCAATTCTTATTTCGCTATCCCTTGTGTTCTTCGCAAACGAGTTGAAAGTTGTGAATAGTTGGTTGTTTGGTTGCACCGCAAGCAAGAGTAGAGTTATGCGGTAGCCCTTTGGTACGCCCTTGAGCGCTATCTTTTGAAGAGTCTCGTGTTTGAGGAGTCGATCAATAGCGTTTCTGGATCCGTCTTGTCCATAGGACTGTCCCACGTATTTCACTTCAAAGTCGACCACTCTCAAATCCGAGTTGAGCCTAGCTTGCATCTTTGACACGCTTGGCCAATGTCTATTGGCCGATGAATCGGCCACGTACCAAAGCTCACCGTCCCGTTTTAGTGAAAAGCCGTCGGGAAGTTCCCAGGAGACGGTGTGCTCCTGCGTCAGTATTTCGAACGTAAGAACTAGGCGGCGGTCTTTTTCTTCGGCACCGACAAAATCGATCTTTGGGGTATAACCAATTAAATATATATGACAAGTATCGATTACGTTCGCATAAGGTGCTAGAGCGTCTTTGTCATAAATGCCTTCAGCTGGAATCGTGCAAAAGTTGACGGCATACATGCCGAGCGCGTGTTCTATGTCAAAAGCAGCCTTACTAAACATGTCTTCCATACTCGCCTTTTCACGCTAGGTGATATTGTTCTTCTGCCGACCGCCCTCTCCAGCTTTTCAGGTTCTGGCACTCGCCACGCCACACTGGTGCTTATAGTGACACCCAACGTGAGGTAAGCGTCAATTTTTCAGGGTTTATCGAATTAAAGATGGATAGCTTGGCCTACCCATTGGTGCAACTGATTGCTTTCCAGATAAATTACCGCCAAACCCTGCAAGCACTCAACAGTGCCAATAGCATTACAGGACTGCTTTTGGCCGGTAACAGACTCAAAGCATGAGCAAGCTTACAGTCCGCTTCGGCCGAATAGCCGACTCACTTTTCAATAAACAAACTGCTCAAAGCTTCGGCCAAGCGAAGGCTGCACATCGCGTGATTGCTTGATCAAGTTGATTTGCTTGGCAACTCGAGCAACCTCCAGCTTCGATGCTTCCAACTGGTAATCCTGCGTTAGCTGCAGCCAGCTCATTAGATCCGCTAGGTGCCATAGGGAAAAAGATCCTGCATGAATCGGAGCCGGAAAGCTCTTGTGCTTAGCCATAAGTTTATGCAGATTCTGTCGCGAAACGCCCACGACCTCTGCGGCATCTGACAACCCCACATAGTCCGGCACTGCCTCAACCAGATCGGCTGTCGGGATAGCCTTCTTCACATCGGCTAATGCTGACTTCATAGCTTCTTCTGCAGACGACCCCTCTCGCGAGAAATCCAGACCTAAACGTCCGGGCAGACCTGTACCCACTAGCGCGTCATCGCAGCCAGCTTGGCCGAGCTTCTCAACAATCACATCAAAATCCTGATCGTCTTCTGCTAATCGGTAATGTAGTGTGAACTGGTATTCCATGTTCAGCCCTCTCCGTTACTTTC
>CAZNVG010000075.1:0-4173 GCA_964576475.1 uncultured Candidatus Saccharibacteria bacterium
CACCCGAGGAGTCGTCACCGTCGTCATCTTTGTCGTCTTCGTTGGCTTGGTAGCTAAATATCGTGGCGATTTTGAGGTTGTGAGTGCGCGCGCCAAATGCATCGTAGTATTTGCGTAGCATGTCGGTTGAGCTGACGCACATCATGGCGGTAAAATCGCGGCTGTGCGTTTTGCGGTCGTGATTGGCGATGATATAGTCGGTGATTTTGCCGATGCGGTCATCGCTTTCCATCGCTTCGCGCGTGTCGATCGCCTCCACATCGATGTCGATATTTGTTTCGCTGCCCTCACGCTGCTTGAATCGCCCCACATACTCCACGCTAAACTTCAGCACGTTGCCATCATTAATAGCGTCGGTGATGACATATTTATGCAGGCAATCACCAAATAGGTCTGCTGTGGTACGCTTACCAAAGCGCGAATTACCCGTAGCATTTTCGGCGAAAATCGGCGTGCCCGTAAACCCAAACATCTGATAGTTACCAAAATACTCGGTGATGTTGTGATGCGTCTCGCCAAACTGCGAGCGGTGACATTCGTCAAAAATAAACACGATTTTTTGGTCGCGCACGGCTTCCATGGCGCGCGCATGGCGCTCTTTTTTGATTGCATTGTCGAGCTTTTGTATGGTAGTGACGATCAGTTTCGTGTCCGGGTCGCTGAGTTGTTTCACGAGTGCATGTGTGTTGTCAGTGCCGTCTACACTTCCCTCTTTGAAACTGTTGAACTCTTTGATCGTCTGATAGTCCAGGTCGTTACGATCGACCACGAACAGCACTTTGTCGACGCTCGGGTTTTCGGTCATGATCTGCGCTGCTTTGAAGCTAGTGAGTGTTTTGCCGCTCCCCGTGGTGTGCCATATATAGCCGCCAGTGTTTGACCCACTGTCGACCTTTTCGATGATGCGCTCCACGGCGTAGTACTGGTATGGGCGCAGCGCCATCAGTACTTTGTCGGTTTCGTTCAGCACGATGTATTTGGTAATCATGCGCGAGACATGACACTTTTCAAAGAAGTCTCGGGTAAACTCGTCTAGCTGGCTTATGCGCTTGTTGTCGCGGTCGGTCCAGTAAAAGGTTTGCTTGAAGCTGGCTTTCTTGACGCCGCTATAACTGACACTATTTGCATAATACTTGGTATCGACGCCGTTGCTGATGACAAAAAGCTGCACGTATTGAAACAGTCCATTCGCGCTGGCGTAGCTGTGGCGTCGATAGCGGTTGATCTGATTAAATGCTTCTTTGAGCTCGATGCCACGACGCTTCAGCTCTATCTGCACCAGTGGCAAGCCGTTGATGAGCAGTGTCACATCGTAGCGGTTGCTGTATTCGCCTTCGTTCACGATCTGCTGCGCTACCTGGTACTCGTTTTGGCACCATTTGGTCATATTGATAAATTCTATATAGGCGCTCGTGCCGTCGTCGCGCACCAAGTGCATTTTGTCGCGCAAGATTTTGGCGCGATCGAACACGTTGCCCTTATCCAGATGGTTGACGACGCGCTTGAACTCCGCATCGCTCAGTGGCGTACCGCCAAGTTTTTCGGCATTGTGCTTCTCTAGCTGGCGCTTGAGATTTGCCAGTAGTTCATCGTTGTCGGCGATGACGACACGTTCATACCCCTGCTCTACGAGTTGGGCGATAAGGTTGTTTTCGAGGGTTTGTTCAGATTGGGTGGTCATTGGATTTTATCACTCAAGAAATTAAATACCTTAACGAAGTTTTGTGTTGTTTCGTCTGACAGCGCTACCTTGCTGTTATTGATGAACAGCTCCTGAATAGCTGTATTAAACTTTGATTTATTGTATACTTTTTCTTTCGGAAAGAGAGTATTTATAACCAATAGTCTATCCTGTTGGCTAAACAAATCCTCGGTAGTCATGTTCTTCCAGCTTTCTTCAATCTCATCAAGCGTAAAAATAGAATCTTTCAGTTCTATACTGACACTGTTGAGATATCGCGACTGTTCTTTCTTTCCTTGTCTATCGCTATCAAATACAGCCAAGAGTTTCTTATTCCAAGCAAGATATAGTCTAAAAAGATCTTCATATTTAGTTACGCTAGCACCTGGATAAAAGTGAAAATTATAACCATCAAGAATGTTTTTCTGAAAATACTCGAAGGTGTAGTAGTCATTTTTACCCTCTAAGCAAACTATCTTCTCTACCAATTCAAAACTGCTTGGGGTATAGTCTATGGCGTCAAGAATCGGCTTGTAATGGTCTTTTTCTTTTGGATATGTACTAACGAAATTTTTGTATAGTGTAGCCGAAATATCCGTTTCATTCTGGTCAAAGTTTTCTTCCTCGTCATAATTTATAGCCTTGTTCCTAACGACATACGTGCCAGCCAGATGCTTAGGATTAATCAAATGATGACTATGTGTGGAATAGATAATTTTACATTTTTCTGAAAGTCGATCAAAGATATCAAGTAGCTTCATCTGTGATTTTTGGTGCAGGTTACTAGCGGGCTCGTCAAGCAAAAATAGCGTTTCCCCAAAGTCTTCTTTGCGTTCTTTCCTGAATTCAGTAAAAAGTAAAAAGCTGAAAAACCATCTAAAACCAAGGCTTCTTTCATCTATCGTCTTTTCCTTGCTTAATTTTTAGCTGTAAATAATGGCCTTTAGTCGCATCTCTGAAAGTTGTAATCTCAATTTCCTTGCTGTCTTTTAGGAATACTTCATTCCAGCCCTGAAAAATTACTTCAGTTAATTTCTGTGCGATATCACCAAGTAGCGATTCCAAAGCGCCCATATTTTCAGATGTTGGATTTTCAAGTCTTTCGTATAGATGATCTTCAATACTGAGACCATTGTCAAATGAGTCTAATATATCTTGAAGTATCTTCCTGTACTCCACCTCCTCCTTATTCAACTCACTTACGCCACTGAGGTATATCCTCTGAGGAAAATCAAATAAAAAGTTTTCGTAGTAAAGAATACGAGGAAAATTATCCTCTATATAGGATACTACTTGCCTCCAATCATCTAATGATTTTTCATGAAGGTCAATCACCGTTCTGCCCTTACCCTTTGTGCCTTTTAGTGGCACAGTCCACCTGGAGTTAAATTTATCAAATTTCGAATTTTTAAAGCTATACTCTTTACGCACCCTAACAGTCTGAATACTCTCTGTTAGTTTAAAATCGATTTTTGTGCGACAATAATGGCGAATTCGGACTTCGTCTTCCTCGTCCAACGTCAGAGTAGCTTCTATATAGATCTTATCGTTGAAGTTCCCCTTTTTGCTCTTGTGTATCATCTTATGAGCATGCTCTTCAGGTTGCTTGTTTTGAAGCAAGTCTATGGCTTCAAGTATAGATGTTTTACCGCTCTCATTAAGGCCTACTAGCGTAAATATGTTTGAAGTAGGTAAGTTGGAGAAATCTAAAGATACGGTGTCTTTGACACCTTTGAAATTTTTAATACTAAATTTACTATATTTCATACAAACATCCTCTGCAAAAGTCCCTTCTTCCACTGCTTTGCGGCGGTGAGGCGGGTTTGTTCTGCTGCTATTTTAGCATCGAGCGCGGTGAGAAAGGTGGCGATTTTTTGTTGTTCTTTGGGAGCCGACACGGGAACTTTGATTGCAAAAAAGTCCGCTTTACTCACATTGAGGAGACCATCCATGCGAGCGCCACTCGATATAATTTGTCGCAAGTATCGATCGAGATAATGGCTGATAAATAGTTGTTCGAAAAAATCAGTTGACATGTCATTGTCGTGCAGTTTAAAGCTAATAAACACATTTGGCACAGCTATATCACCACCTCCTTTATTGGCGTACACACAGCCATAAGCGTATGTTTTTGAATTACCTTTGTTATATGAGAATTCATTTTGGCGTAGCAGTGTGTAATTCTTATTCTGATTTCCTGAGATATCTTTACCAAACTTCGAACGTTGCGAGACAAATCCAACTCCTGCAGTAATGCTGTAGGTTTCGGCTTTAGTTTCACCAACTTTTCTTTTAACTTCGTCAAATACGTCTCCAAGTCGCTTCTCCTGCCACTCAGGAAACGGATTTCCGTTTTCGTCTTTGAAACGAATGGCTTTGGTGAATATTTTTTGCATGACGCCTTTTTTGTACTTCTGCAGGAGCTCGAGCTTTTTCTCGCCCGCCGCAATCCGCTCATCGACGGCTGTCAAAAATTCGGCGATTTTTTCCTG
>CAZNVG010000076.1:0-4119 GCA_964576475.1 uncultured Candidatus Saccharibacteria bacterium
TGTGAGTTATCCGGTGAATCAGGCAGCGGACATCCTTATGGTTTCACCGCCAAATAAGGCAGGCAACCATCTGCTTGTTCCTGTCGGAGCAGATCAGATACCGCATTTAGAGGAGACTAATGATATTGCACATGCCTTCAACAGAGCTTATGCAACTGACGTTATGCTTCCATGTGAAGGGCGTGTTGGCGATATTGGCCGGCTCGTCGGCATTGACGGAGACGCTAAGATGAGCAAGAGTCTCGGAAATGCCATCATGCTTTCTGATACACAGGATGCCGTGCGCAATGCGGTTCGTAGAATGTATACCGACCCACGGCGACTGAAAGCTACTGATAAGGTTGACTCAGTCGAAGAAAACCCTCTGTTTATCTACCTGCGAGCTTTTGCACCAGATCGCGGGGAAGTCGACGAGTATGAGCGCCTGTACAAGGCAGGGCAGATTGGCGATGTGCCACTCAAAGAAAGGCTTGCAGAAATCATCAACGAAAAACTCGAGCCGATGCGCGAACGCCGGCTGGCTGCAGAAAGGGAACCTTTGGGTGACTATGTACGTGAAGGGACTAGGGCCGCCAGTTTGATTGCTGACGACGTTCTTGCTCGAATGCAGGATGCGATGCATCTGGGTTTTCCCGAGTAAGATTTGTAAAACATGAAGTATGCCGCTGATGCTCTAAGTATCAGCGGTTTTTTTGTGCCATGAAGGCATGCTAAAAAGTTATGGCTGGCAGGGTTTCACGAAAATATTCGAACCTATCTCAAAACTCAGTTGCGTTGAGATGCGGAGTCATCAGCCGCCACGTTATCCAGAGAGGCCGTTGGCCTCGTCTTCTTTTTTGTGCACGCGTACAGTCGCTTCGTAACTGGTTTGTAGCTTGCTCCTCGAGAATTTGTCCTACTAGGGTTTTGTCCTTTATTTTTATTTCCTGTAAGCTGAGGAATGAAACATGAGCATACTTCAGTACACTCGATGACAGGAGTTGACGTTCTTTCGCAGTTTAGCTCAAACAGCTCGGGCCTTTCAGAAAATGAGAGGAGTATAAGATTAAAGCGTTTTGGACCAAACGAATTGGGGAACGATCGAAAAGTCCCGATCCTCGCGCTCTTTATTCGCCAATTCCGAAATCTGATGGTTGGTATTCTCGCTATAGCCGCTGCGATTTCTTTCTACTATGGTCATCATATTGATACGGCAGTTATTGTGGGCATTGTGCTTCTCAATGCCGTGATTGGCTTTATTCAAGAATATAAGGCGGAGAGAGCCGTCGCTGCGCTCAAGCGTCTCTCTGTCCGAAAAGTAAAAACATACCAAGCCGGTGAAATCCAAGAAGTTTTGGCTCACCTTGTTGTTCCTGGAGATATAGTCTTACTTGAAGAGGGGGACCGGGTACCCGCTGATGGTCGACTCTTAAGCGTTCAGTCAATGCAAACACAAGAAAGTGCGCTCACCGGTGAGTCACTTCCTGTAGACAAAAATATTGTTCCCGTTTCTGAGGACTCCTCAATGTCCGAGATGCTCAATATGGTTTTTAGAGGAACCGTTGTTGTGCGAGGCTCCGGAACGATGATTGTTACAGCTACTGGACTACATACCGCACTTGGAGCAATCGCGAAAGATATAGAGGGCATGAACGAAGCCGAAACGCACTTTCAAACAAAAAGCTCAGAGCTGACGCGACAGATGGCCACAATAGCTATTTTCACAGCCATTGTTACATTCGTGGTTGGATTTTTTGTCCAAAACATTAGTTTAGAATATATTCTTCCCTTCACCCTTGCAGCCTTGGTGTCAGCTATTCCCGAAAGTCTTCCACTCGTGCTTATGATTGTCCTGTCGTTAAGTGCCAGACGCATGGCACAGCGGAATGCAATCGTTCGTCATTTAACGGCGGCAGAAACACTGGGAGTGGTGAATGTCATTATAACGGACAAAACAGGAACTCTGACGCAAAACAATATGACTGTGGAGCGCGTCATTGTAGGGGCAGACAAAGCTATTGCTGTCTCCGTAGATGCCTTGAAAGGCAACAACCAGGGAATCCAAAAACTCATTGAGATTGCCTCTGTTTGCAACGCGGTACGGAGTGTTAATGATTCTCTTAATGAAAAACACTATATTGGAGACCCAACAGAGCAAGCCTTTTTTAGTTACGCGCAAAGTGTTGATCCAGAAGGAATAACGAAGTGGGAAAAACTTGAAGATATCCCTTTTAATCAGACGCTAAAAGCTCGTGCCTGTCTATCTAAAGAAATAAAATCTGGTCGAAAGGAGTTCTTTATGGTTGGTGCTCCCGAGCTGATGCTTAAGCGGTGCACATACATTCTTGTGAGAGGGAAAAAGGAACGCTTGACGACCAAGTTGCGATCACAGATCGCTCATGATATTGAAGAGCTTTCTACAGAAGCAATGCGCGTTATTTCATTTGCATATAAACCAGTGACTGATGCAGTTGCTGGTGTTAAGAAAAACGCATTTAAAAATCTTGTTTGGGCTGGGGCAATGGGGATGATTGATCCACCACGACCAGAGGCGGCAGAGTCTGTGGGGAAAGCGCAAAAAGCCGGTATCAGAGTCATTATGGCTACAGGGGATCATCCAGCTACGGCAATGGCGATTGCCAAAAGTGTTGGCATTCCTTCTCAAGTTTATGCAATGACTGCCAAAGACATGGAAGAGTTGACAGATGAAGAGCTAACGAAGAAACTGGTAAACTCGTTTGTGTTTGCTCGTATGACTCCACAGAGCAAGTTAAGACTCGCTCGAATTTTACAAAAACAGGGGAATATTCTGGCAATGACCGGGGATGGGGTAAACGACGCTCCAGCTCTGAAGGGAGCGGATGTTGGTATCTCAATGGGAAAAGTTGGAACTGATGTTGCACGAGAAGCAAGCGACATTGTGTTAGCTGACGATAATTTTGCAACGATTATAGCTGCAATTGAGGAGGGAAGAACACAGTTTAGGAATATGCGTCGGACGAGCTTCTTCTTGATAACAACAAACGTTGCAGAAAGTGTGAGCTTGCTTACCTTCTTGCTTCTCGGCCTTCCTATTCCACTTCTTCCCAAACAAATACTTTGGCTCAATTTGGTGGGAGGAGGGGTGACAGATTTAGCTCTGGCAACAGAGCCGAGTCATGAAGATGTACTTCACAGTCATCCAAGGGCTTCATCTGAGAAGATACTTGCAAAGCAGGTGTTGCCACAGCTGATTTTGTTCACGCTCCTTATGACAGCTGTAGCACTCCTAGTCTATCATGCTCTTTCTCCACTGGGTCAGTCCACGACGAGGACCGGTATATTTATCGTACTGTCACTTATGCAGCTTCTGAATCTTTTCAATATGCGTTCCTTAAAAAAGAGCATTTTTGCAATCGGTGTTTTCACTAATAAACAAGTAAACCGTGCATTCTGCGTTTCACTTGTATTTCTCTTCGCAGTTGTATACATTCCGCCTGTAGCCAGATTATTTGAGTTTGTGCCGCTGAGCCTAACAGTGCTCTTCCCCCTTATCTTACTTTCTTTCTCAATTTTGGTGTTGGGAGAAGGAATGAAGCTTTTTAGGAATTTAAAACTTCAAGGTTAGTGCGAGAGTCGTCAAGTTTTTGATAGACTAAGAGTGTGAAGCATTGGAAATACAAAAATCTCGCTTTCTTCTTCCTTTCGTTAATGGTTGCGTTTTTCGTTCTCCGTAACGAAGTGCTACATTCTTACCTGCTCCATTTAGGTAAATTGGGATATCTGGGCGCCTTCATTGCAGGTATGTTATTTGTATCAACTTTTACAGTCGCGACTGGAGCAATTGTTTTGCTTGTTCTGGCTGAGACATTGTCACCTTTAGAAATAGGCTTTATTGCAGGGCTTGGAGCTATGGTTTGTGATTATACGATATTCCGTTTTGTTAAAGACGGTTTGGCTGGTGAAGTTAAGCTTATTTACAAAAAGATTGATGGTAAACACCACTTAAGGAAAGTGTTTCACACTAAATACTTTGCGTGGATGTTACCTGTTGTTGGAGCACTGATAATTGCCTCTCCACTGCCTGACGAACTTGGAGTAAGTCTTCTGGGTGTCTCTAAACTGCGAACATATCAGTTCTTAATTATTTCCTTTATTCTT
>CAZNVG010000077.1:0-4118 GCA_964576475.1 uncultured Candidatus Saccharibacteria bacterium
CTGATCACCACTAACCCAGCCGAGCTATATCACCGATGAACCCACTGTTTTGGATATTCGACAAAACATCGCTCAAGAAAGAGCTGTTGATTGTTGCTGCCGTAGTTACGTCGTTGCTGTTTATGCCAATCATCGTGTTTATCTCTGTGGCTAACGTCGATGCCTTGAATGTCTACAGTCTGTTTGTCCAGCCAACCAATCCAAAAGATGCCTATGAGTACGGCAACTGCACCTATTGGGCTGCTCTGCAAAGGATTAATGCTGGCGATCCGATCCCGAACTCCTGGGGTAATGCCAATACTTGGGCGGAAAGAGCTCGGAAAATGAACTACTTGGTTGACCACAGTCCAGCAGAGGGCTCGATCATGCAAACATCAGCCGGAGAGTTAGGCCATGTTGCCTATGTGACAGCCGTCGATCCGATTACGGGATCGTGGACTATATCTGAAATGAATGTTGTTGGCTGGGATATCGTCGACAATAAGACGTTGCCAGCTTCGGCTGCTAAAAACTACTTCTTTATTCACGATCAGCAGATACTACCAGGTATAGACATAAACGCTAAATCTACCCTTGGGACAAATCAATGAACGCATTAAACTTTGTCGACTGGTTAAAGAACTTTGCCTATAAATTACCGTGGCTTGGTCTTGCATTGCTGCTAATCTTCGTCATTGCAGTTTTCGTATCGTGGACAATCCGAGTTATTGGGCTGCGCCGATTAATGCGTGAAAAGTTTGTGTTACTCGAACTCACACCACCGGCTCATACTAATAAAACGCCTGATGCCAATGATCAATTCGTTTCGATTCTTCACGGTTTGGGTATGCGTAGGTCATTCCGCGATAGACTAACTGGTAGATTAAATGTGTATAGCGCAGAAGTTGTCTCGACGCGGGCTGAGGGTATTAGGTTTGTGGTTCGTGTCAGCCAAAGACACGCCAGTGCCGTTGAGCAATTCATACATGCCCACTTAGCCGAAGTTAGGGTAAAACGAATTAAAGAGTACTTGCCTAAATCTCTAGACGGCTCAATTCTCAACTTCCATCAACATGGCCATTATGCCTATCCGTTAGCTCGACATGACTCGCTTGAGCACAAGGATCCGATAGCTTACCTCACCAGTGCTATGACGAAGCTTGAAGACAAAGAACTGATTGCTATGCAACTTGTATTAACACCTGTTCGTGTTCGTGAGGCAACTATATTGAGAGCCAAGATCCTACATAATGAGAATTTACAGCAGGAATTACAAGGACGACAGTATTCGCTACTGCGCAAATTCGCACAACTCCTCGGAAAAATACTGATGGGCTTTACTGATTTGGTTCGTGAAGTCCAAAACCATGGTACTGGTGGCGATCACTATACCTTTAATCGTGATGTGTATGAGCGCAAGCAGGCCAGCGAAGGTATCCGACCGGCTAGAACTTTAACCGCCTTTGAACAGGAGTTGGTGCAATCCATGCACCACAAGTTGAGTCAGTCGCTATTTCAAACGGATATTCGGTTTTACTTAAAACTCAACACCAAGGATCGTTTACTAACACGCGAGTCTGGCATTGACTCGGCGCTGGAGTCGTTCACCGTGCCGTCATACCAAGGTTTGCAACGACACAGTTCGATTGCTAACAAGCTGCTCGCTAACTACTCGCAGCGATCTTTTGCTATGCGTTTGCCGGCTTTGTTTAATAAAAGATCTAATCTCTTGGCAGCATCTGAGATCTCATCGTTATATCACTTTCCGCACTCACGGACGGCTAATACCGAAAATGTTATTAAGTCACTGAGTAAGACCCTGCCGGCACCTGTATCGTTAAAAAACGGCAGCAAGCTAGATATTGTGCTGGGTGAAAATAAACACCAAGGCACAGTCACACCGATTGGACTAAGCGAAGCCGAACGCGAGCGACATGTCTACATAATCGGGGGTACCGGCAATGGTAAGACTACTATGCTGTTGTATGGCATTGTGCAAGACATTGATTCAGGCAAAGGTGTTGCAGTACTAGACCCGCACGGTGATTTGGCTGAAACAATTTTGCATCATTTGCCCAAAGATAGAATTAAGGATGTCATCTATCTTAACCCTGATGACCTCACTCATCCCATTGGCGTAAATCTGCTTGAACTCGATCCGAAACTAACAGGCGATGAGTTACTTCGTGAAAAAGATCTAATTCCAGAATCAACGATCTCAGTGTTGCGTAAGATCTTCTCTGAGGATGATAGCGGAGGTCACCGTATTGAGTATGTGCTGCGCAACGCCATTCAAACCGCACTTACACTCGAAGGAGCAACGTTGTTTACTATCTTTCGACTTCTTAATGATGCCAAATTTCGACGTACTGTCGTCAAAGGCTTGGAAGACGAAGACTTAAAGAACTTCTGGGCAAATGAACTTGGTAAGGCTGGAGAATTTCAGCGAGTGAAGATGTCTGCAGGTATTACTGCAAAAATCGGTCGATTCCTATTTTCAGCATCCGCTAAAAGAATATTGGAGCAAGAAAAGTCTACGATAGACTTTGACAACATTATTGATAGTGGCAAAATACTTATCTGTAACTTTTCCAAAGGTCTTCTAGGCGAAGATACTTCTGCTTTATTTGGAACGACAATTTTAGCCAAACTACAGGTTGCATCTTTAAGACGCGCCCGTCAGAAACATAGATATCGTCAACCGTACTATCTCTATGTAGATGAGTTCCAAAACTTTGCCACAACTTCTTTTGTACAAATGCTTTCTGAAGCTAGGAAGTATAAGTTATACCTGACCATGGCAGAACAATCAACAAGCCAACAAGATCAGCAGCGATTAGTGGATATTATTCTGGCAAACGTTGGTACAATCATTTGTTTCCGGTCAGGTAGCCCTGCTGACGAACGGCTGATACTTCCATTATTCAATCATTATCTTGAGCAAGGAGAGATTTCTAATTTGCCTGCTTACAACTTCTACGCCCGAATAGCAGCTGTTCATGCGCAAGAACCGATGTCCGGTATGACGGTTTTGCTTGATACCGAAGGTGATGAGAGGATTGCAAAACGAGCGATCCAGTATTCTCAGGATACTTACAGTGTTAAATCAAAAACCAATAGCAATATTTCTAGTAAGAACAAGTCAGAAATACAAAAGAAAGGAATGTCTACATCAAAACAAAAAACAGAACCAGAGTTAATTCACCTAAAATAAACATCTAGTTGTGTATGTAGTAACTATTAAATAGTTTAAGCTCTTCAATGGTTGGTTTTTTAAATAACTTTGCATATTCACGAATCATTTCTTCAGTAATTGGAGCTGATCCGTGAGGAGCTTCCTTATTGCGCTTATCAAGCCTTTTTAGCAATTCCTCCATTGGGACATCAAAGTAGTGTATCTCGGTTTCAACTCCAAGTTTTTTTGTCTTTTCTCGAATTGCATTTCTTTCTTCTAGAGTCCAAAGGCCGTCTTCAAAAATTAACGATTGTCCTCGCTCTAGAAGTTCCCACGCATGATGCCAAAGCTTTTTCCAGGATCTCTCGTGTTGTTCTTCGTCTAGTAAGTTAAGTCCTTGATCTGCCATCCAGTCATCAGTGCAAAGTCTTAGGAGTCCGGTCTCTTGTGCGAGTTTCTTCCCTAGAGTCGTTTTCCCTGATCCAGGTAACCCACAAAAAAGTATGAGTTTGGTCTTGTTATTTTTCATATAAATCACTCCATTTCTATATATTTAGTAGGTTTTAGTGTATCTGCAAAGAATTGGTCGTGCGAAGCAAATATCACTGCACCATGGTAGTCTCCCAGTGCAGTCTCAATGTGCTCGCGGGTGGGCAGGTCCAAATGGTTAGTTGGCTCATCCAGAATGAGTAACTGGTGCTTAGCCAATAGCAACTTCGCAAAGCTAATCTTGGCCTGTTGCCCGCGCGACAGATCGCTCACTTTTTTGAGCAGGTCGTCTTTGGTTAGGCCTAGGCTGCGAGCTTCGCGGAAAATGTCGGTAGCGTGAGCTTCGGTTTTTTGCAAATTTTCCAATCCAGTTTGTTGGTGGATCAAGCCATCCACATCCTGGGAAAAGTAGCCGATGCCGATGTTTGTGCCAGGTTGAACATCACCGCTGTCAGGCTTTTCACGACCGGCTGCA
>CAZNVG010000078.1:0-4080 GCA_964576475.1 uncultured Candidatus Saccharibacteria bacterium
ACGTAACAGCTAAGATGTTGTACGGAGTCGCCTTTTTGGAGGCTATAAGGTACGCAATACGATGTGTGAGGGTTTTCGTTTTACCCGAACCAGCACCTGCCAATATCAAAACCGGCCCATCTGTTGTTTCAACAGCCCGCTTTTGATGTTCGTTTAAGCCCTCAAGTAAATGTTGCATCAATACATTGTATCAAGAAGTAGAAGACGCTCGTGCTGTAGAATTTTATGATTGCTTGAATATGTGAAATGGTACTTTGACACCGTCACCAAGCATACCTAAATCAATAGCTACATACACCAGCCCGACAAGCAGTAAAACAGCGAACACAATCGCGAGACCAGTCCAGAAACTGACAGACTCTTGCTCGGAAGAAATCACATCACCTCCAGCGTGCGCACTGGGACGACTTCGGCTAATTGGTAGGTGAACCGTCGTTGTATCGTAAATCTTAGGGCTATCGAGATTTTCTCGTGCTGTTTGACCTTCTGGGTGCACACCTGCGCCATTCTCGCTGCCAGGCTTACTGGAACCATAGATAAAGCCTTCGAGTTTCCCTTCATCTGCGTCTTCTTCAACGATAGCTTCTTGGTCTACAGGCTGATGCAAGTCAATTTTTTCTTCTGCTGGAGCTTCTAATTCTGCTTTTATTTCAGCTTCGGTTGCCTTTTTAGACTGATTATCCGAAGTTGCCAATGGCTGGTTTGTCGTTATTGCAGCAGGTTTAGCTGGAGCTGGTTTCGGAGGGATTTTTGATTCATCAAGCTCCTCGAGCCATGTGTGCGCGTCGGCATCGTCAGACTTTGTCGGTTTAGTAGCAGTGTCATGTAACGAAAGCTCATCGGCTGACGGAAACAAATCCTCAGGAATGTCATCGACAGGAGGAGTAAATTTGGTGATCTTTGGAGGAACCGCAGGCTTTGGTGACTTTGAGATTGTCACAGGGATTGTCTCTGATTTAGACTCAACCGGCTTCGTCTGCTTGGGTGTGCGACCAACTGGCTTCTTGAGTGGTGTAGGCGGTTTTGCTACAGCGGCTTGGTCGCTAAGAGGTGCGGGTGTTTGCTTTTTGGCAGACGTCGACGCAGTAGTTTGTGTAAAATCGTTTATAAGAAGTTTTTTGCGGGGAGTTTCTGCCATAATAAATACCTTACTGGCGACTTTGTCGCTCTGCTGCCTCAACGATACCACTAAACTGCAAATAATTAAGACTTGCGCCGCCTACGAGCAGACCGTCGACGCCTTCAATCGCAAGCACGCCCGCAGCTGTGTCGTTGGAAACACTTCCTCCATACAGTACCCGTACTTCTGCAGCGGCACGCTTTCCAAACAGATCTGTTATGTAAGCCCGTATGGTGTCAACGGCTTTCTTGATCTGATCAGGAGTAGCGGTGACGTGATGAGCATAGTCAGCGCCTGAACTGAGAGCCCAGACAGGTTCGTACGCTATAACCATTCGTTTGATGTCGCTAGAAGTAATCAGATGCAGACCAGTCGCTAGCTGGTCGTGAAGCGTTCTGCGTGTTTCATAGTTGTCTCGCTGCGATTTGGTCTCCCCAACACACAGAATTGGTGTAATGCCGTTGCGGAAAGATGCCGCGACTTTCTGGCTGATGTCTTGGTTAGATTCATTGAAGACGTGTCGTCGCTCAGAGTGACCGACAATCGCGTAATGCACTAGATCTCTCAGCATCGTAAAGCTCACCTCGCCGGTGAAGGCACCCTCATCTTTGTGGTACGCGTTTTGAGCTGCTAGACGAAATTTGCGTCGATCGATCTGCACGCTAAGTGGCTGTAGCACCATCATGCTTGGCGCTATCACAACTTCAACCTCCCTAGAGATGCGGATTCGTTCATGAAGTCGATGCAGCAGAATACTCGCCTGTGAGGCGTTGAGGTGCATTTTCCAATTTCCTACGATGAGTGTTCTTGCCATATTGTTTATGCTTGTCTGAAGCTATTGTAGCTTAAAAGAACCCCAGACACCACAGCATCGGCTATTTTGTGTTTAATAGATTGAATGAGTGTATGTGAGGCTACGCACTACGCTCAATAGGGGAACTCGATCGACGCGATTCACGATAATTCGGTACGATGCCGCGAAGCCAATCAGTCACGACACAGTCACCAACTATGAATTCTTCTGTTCTTGTTTGTAGCCTGTCTTTAATATCTTCTTCTAGTTCTGATGTGCACGCATCGACGACGTCCTGCACAGCGATTCTCACTTCATCATCTAGCGTATCTATAAATTCTAGTTCTCGTGACAGTTCGTTCGTGTTAGTAATGTAGCTCGGCAGCAGTTCGTCCATCACGCAGCTATCGTACTCAACGAGACAATCAAATACCGCAGACCACAGACGCTGCATGTCAAACACATCACCGTCACCGAGTGTCAGTTCGCCCTCATGTGTCAGCCTATCTCGAACATATGGCGCCAGAACATGCTCATCTCGATCAAGCGGCCCAAGATAAATACCGTTTGCTTGCACCGTATCAACTTCTATATAGCCGACAGCACCATTGTGACAACCATAGTCATCAAGACACCGCTGCATGTATATCGCACCAGCAACTTGCGCACCCGTTCGATTCGCGTCTATGGAAGCGGTGCTACTTATGGGATCGTAAAAATCACTCAACCTGATGGCCTGCAACCAACGAGAGTACATTTCGGGATGCACCATACCGAGCTGGACAACACGTATTTCACCTTCATTGTCATCGACAAGTTCTCGGGAACCAATCGCAACGGAGGCTCGAAAGGGAACATCATCAAATAGCGGTCGAGCATGCTGCGCGTCGATCTTCTCATAAAACCTGCCCACCTCGACTATACTCATCGATAGCTCGCCCAGCTGTCGAGTCGGCATGCCGAAAAGTGCTTCTGATACTTCGTTCGGTATATCGCTGTGGTCTATTGGCACAGTTTCATCAAAACAAAAAGCACGACCAAGCTTACTCCCCACACTTTCATGAACAAGCTCTACGAGCGGCAATTCATGCGACTTCATTACACAACTATACAATCAACTTGTCAGGGCAACAATGATTTTACGCTACGCGTTTTGAAGCGCTTCAACACCAGGTAGTTTTCGACCGGCCATCAACTCTAAGCTCGCGCCACCGCCCGTAGAAACGTGCGTAAAGGCATCCGTAAGTTTTCTTTGTTCTATATAACTAACCGTGTCTCCACCGCCCACTATTGAGGTTGGTTTATGCCCAAAGCCACCCATCAACGCTTCAACAATTAGCTCGGTACCATGTGCGTACGGCCCAATCGGACCCTGAAGACCTTTTGTTTCAGTAACCCCCATGGAGCCATTCCATATCACTGTCTTAGCTAGCTGTGCACCGCCCGCGATAAAAGCGCCTGAGAACGGTCCGATATCTAAAATCATCTCGTCTTTTTTGACACGACTTGCTTCGTGTGGTGGTCGCTTAGGATAACTTTCGATATCAGCGATGATGTGCGCACTCCAGTCGACTATACGTGTCTCCGCTTTTGGATCCACATCTTTTGCGACAACACCATCCTGTGGAAGATAAAAAACAAAGTTACCTTTCTTGGACTTCTCTTTTGCAACTTTCAGTATTTCTTTTGCCAATTCAAGATCATCGGGATCGGCCTTACTGTGTCCAATATCAATATCTTCAGCGAGCAAAAAAGTGTTAGCCATTGCACCTCCGACGACGACGAAGTCAGCTATGTCCATAAATCGTCGCAACACTTCAATCTTATCGGAAATTTTCGCCCCACCAATGATTGCCATTAGTGGACGTTCCGGATCACTCATAGTGCGCGATATCGTCGTTACTTCTTTTTCAAGTAATAATCCTGCGACGCTCGGCAGAAAATGCGTCACCCCTTCGGTACTGGCGTGTGCTCGATGTACTACACCAAAGCCATCTTCGACAAATACGTCAGCGAGTCCTGCCAGCTGTTTTGCAAAGGCTTCAGTGTTTTTTTCTTCCTCAGAATGAAAGCGTAGGTTTTCAAGTAGCAGTATTTGACCGGTTTTCAGAGCTGCGACTGCCGCCTCAACCTCAGATCCTACGCAATCATCGATAAATTGCACATC
>CAZNVG010000079.1:0-3905 GCA_964576475.1 uncultured Candidatus Saccharibacteria bacterium
TTATTTGAAAGTCGTTCTTTTCGGGATGAGCCGACTTGTCGCGTTTTATCTAAACGCATCAATGACGGTGCAAACTCCCAGCCTCGCAGTTTCGCTAGTTGCCGGGCAAGTAGCGCCGCATGGTCATATCCTCTTTGTCGACGTCGGCTCGTCGTTGTTGGCACGAAAGTGATTAGTGGAGGAGTAGCGAAATAGGGCAGCAGCTCGTCAAGTAATTGAGCCAAGACTACCACTGCCGATGTTTTACGTTCATATTTCAAACCACGCACAAGATCTTTTATAGCTCCCTCATACCTTGAATGAATCCAAACCTGCAAAAGACTACTCTTCGACCGGCAAGTGCTACACACACGACAATCGTCTGTCAGTTTGTTGCATACATAGCAGACAGATGCTCGATTTGGCTGAAGGTCGGGCATGCACCATCGGCACACGAGCGACCCTTCACTGTTACATAGAACACAACAGTGGGGAGCATATATAGAGGTAAGTCTATCGAAAATTCTCATAAAAAGTGTTGTGAATAGTATTACAGTAGTGTGGTTGCTATTGTCCGTCAATATTCGTTATACTATGTCAAAGACTTCTGTGACAAGGAGCTCATAAAAGTCTCATAAGTGGAGGAACCTATGGCCAGGCGACAACAAAACGACGATCTCTTAATGGAAGACGAGCTAGAAGCCGCATTCCTAGACGATCCAATTCAAGACGAAGACGAAATTGCAGTAGGGGACGATGGCGCTGTCGCAGATGATGCGGACGATGATTACTCATCCGTTCCAGGACAATTGGCGCTCGATGTGTATGAGACAAGTGAAAAGCTTGTTGTCAAAGCTCGCGTTGCCGGCGTTAACAAAAGCGATCTTGATGTAAGTATCTCTGACAATCAGCTCTCAGTTCGTGGCACACTCACATCTGGCGACGAAGCTGAAGCGGTCAACTACTACGTACAGGAATGTTACTGGGGAGAATTCTCACGCAGCATCACACTTCCTGTACAGGTTAAAGAGGATGAAGTTGAAGCAGTTCTCAAAGATGGTGTTTTGACTATCTCATTCCGCAAAGTGCAAGAAACAGTCAAGAAGATCCAAGTTCTCTAGAGAAACAACCAAAAATAAAAACCCTCGCATTTGCCGGCGAGGGTTTTTTGATATCTTTGTTCTTTATGCTGCGGTTGTACGCGTGAACACAAACCGGACAAGTGCCTGCGATAGCAGTACCACTATAAGTCCAACCACTGCGTAGAGGATAGTGTTCTTTGCGCTCGTCACGCCCGAACTCTCACCACCACTAACCATGTAGCGGAATCCACCGAAGATGATCATGATGACACAGATTGCACCAACTAGCAGGGAGGCGACGTTGATGATCTGTCGAATAATCCCGAGAACTTTGTCCTCTCCTAGCTGTCCGTTTACTGGGCAGTCGTTTCCAGAACGAAGTTCAATTCCACAACCGACCGGCCCTTGGGTTACACCCGTTGGACTTGGGTCAGCTTGTTGCGCGTATGTTGCCACGGCTGGCTGTGCGAACACAAAAAAGCCCAATCCGGCAACTGTCAGTACGGCGAATCGCAGTGTAGTAGTTAATTTCGTTAGCACCTTATTGGCTCCTTTCGTTGATGATTCTAGGATACCACTATATGTTACATTCTATCAACAGGGGTGAGAGAATTCTTACATTACAAAAAGACCGCTCCACGACAGAGCGGTCTTTACCGGCTTGAGGGATTAAGCTCTAACTACGGCCCTGTTGTAACATTGTTCGAAGTTGTTCTAGTGAACACGAATCGGACAATTGCTTGCGCTAGTAGCACAACTACAAGACCAACCACTGCGTAGAGGATAGTGTTCTTCGCACCGCTAACCCCTGAGCTTTCACCACCAGATGTCATGTAGCGGAATCCGCCGAAGATGATCATGATGACACAGATTGCACCAACGATGAGTGATAGTACGTTGATGATAGTCTTGATGATTCCAATAACTTTATCTTCACCTTTTTGCTTCTCATTACAGGTTGAATTACTAGTGTTAAGGTTGATACCTTGACACGCATTATCCTGAATATCCTGTGATGGATCAGTTTGGGCATATACCGCTAGGGCAGGTGTGCTAATCGCGAATACTGACGCGAGCGCAACGATGAACAGTTTTGCTTTTTTGAGCATGTTATTTTCCTTCTTTCTTATTGAATCTATATGAACTCATGCTAGCAGTTTGACCTCGAGTATGCAAGAACTATGAGCAGGTAACTGGCGGGGTAGCGGTCGGGTTAGGTACACAGCCAGCGTTAGACGCCTTCGTGAACACAAACCTGACAAGTGCCTGTGCTAGGATCGCAATAACAAGTCCCACCACCGCATAGAGAATAGTGTTCTTTGCCGCGGAAACCGCATTACTATCACCGCCGCTGATCATATAGCGGAAGCCTCCAACGATAATCATAATCACCGAAATAGCACCGACGAGAAAAGAAAGCACATTGATAACTTGCTTGAATATCTTGGTCACGCCGCCAGTGTCATCACACTTTGCAGTTCCTACGCCATCAGGGTTGATGCCATCACACACTTTAGTGCCGATGTCGTACGCTGCGTGCGCCGGTGTTGGTACTGCTACTGCAATGAGCGAGAAGGTCAGTACAAATGCGAGTAGTATTTTTTTCATTCTATCGTTTCCTTTTATTTAGTTGCCTTAGTGAATACGAATCGAACCATCGCCTCTGCCAACACTGCAATAACTAGACCTACAATGGCGTAGAGAATAGTATTTTTCGCAGCCGATATAGAATTAGCATCACCGCCAGAGGTCACATAACGAATTCCGCCGACAATAATCATAATGATGGCGAGAGCACCAACGATAAAGCTCAAGATCTCTATGACTGTCTTGATGACATCGGTAACGCCTTTTTTGTCATTAGGGTCGTTTGAGACACAAGTACCAGCCGCATCGAGCGTGCCGCCAATTGCTTCACATGCGTCTTTCTTGCCCTGAGCATATGCCGGTACGGTGGAAACCGTCAGCAGCGGGGTGACTAGTGCGACTATAAGTGCGAGGCTCGTGAGCAATCTTTTCATATATATCCTTTATAACTTACTGAGTATAAACCTTACTATAATCTGTGCGAAGAGGGAGATGGCCACACCGATAACGGCGTACATGACAGTGTCTTTGGCAGATTTAACTCGCTGCTGATCACCGCTAGATACAATGTACTTGATCCCACCAATGATTATCATAATTATGGATGCGAAACCTATAGCGAGTGAAATAACGTTTACCGCCGATGCGATGACTTTAATAATCGGGTTCTGCGTACAGCCGGCAGGTTTTGGGTTGGCCGTACAATCCTGACCTATGTCGTTACAGACAGGTGGCTTTGGAGCAGGCGCAGTATCGCAAAAAGAAGGCACTGCGTACACAGGAGCTGCAGACATAGACAGCAGGGCAAAAAGGCTTAGTGCGAATAGTTTTAGGTGTTGTCTCATATGGCACTCACCACAAATCGTACAATCATATATGCCGACAGGGAAACTACCAGACCGATTGCGGCATAGATAATGGCGTTTTTAGACTTTGTTATCGATTCGGGATTACCGTTCGAGATGACGTATCGCAGCCCAGCGATAACGATTATAAGCAGACACACTGCACCGGCTACTCCGCTAACAATAGAAATTATGTTGGCGACAAGTGACTGGTCGGCATTTTTGCCGCACCCGGGGATATTTATATTGTTCGCGCCCGTTCCGCAGACCAATGCTTGTGCGTATAGTTGTTCAATTAAATTCACGTTAGTCTCCCAGCAATGTATGCCACAGTTTGGCTCGCAATAATAGCTATCGCCATTCCAATGAGTGCGTTTATCGCGGTCTTACGTCCTGCAACAAACGCTTGCGG
>CAZNVG010000080.1:0-3881 GCA_964576475.1 uncultured Candidatus Saccharibacteria bacterium
CAAGCCGTGGAATTACCGAAAAGTGGATCAAAGCCACTAGCAGCGCTATCGGTGATGTCCATGTACCCAATTTTGTTTTGTGTTACACCGTTAACAGCAGATCCAGGAATAAACGTTTCGTCAATAATCCTATTGCCAATTACAGATGGTTTTTCGAAAGGACCGCTGCATCCCTGGACTTGAATGCGGTTTTTATCAAGATACAAGTTATTGAACTGGTACATTTTGCTCGTGTCGATATTTGCGGTGTCGTTTTTTAGCACCAATTTGTCCACAAAGCTGAAGGGCGAGGCAAAGAATCCCACTGTCCCGCCAGTGATCGTTGTATTGTTGATACGCATTGTGGATGCCGAGAATACATTTTCAATTCTTGGCGGGGAGCTTACAAAGTCACTTATTGGTGGCAAGTCTTGTTGGTCAGCAACAGCCATTATCTTTTCGGGGTCAGGTTTTGCCATAGCTATGTCGATACCAACAATACCCCCAGCAAAGCTAGGTATGGTACCAAGTTTAGGAAAACGAAAACCGCTAGGCGGATCGCCGATGACGTCCTGGTAGCCATCGATTGGTCGGCGGATTGTTGAACCATTAAGCTCGATTGGATCTGGTATTTCAAATGATTTTTCGACAGTCAGGTTGCCGCTAGAGTAGGAGTCCCTGATTGCCCCACCAGGAGCCATAAAGATGCCTGCAATACCTCCAACCGTGGCGGGCAATCGAATAGGCTCCACCATGTCAATAATTACTGGCTTTTCAAGTTCTGGGTCTTCAAAATTATAGCCAACAAACGCTCTTCCTGGTTTAGCGGTCAGATTGCCGGTATTGTAAGTGTTTTTTATTTCAATATCTGACAATCGTTTCATGCCTTCACTCATGAGATTCGCTATATTGTTTCGGACAGTGTCCTCCTCTGCCGCACTCAATACAGCAATAGCCGTATAGGTTAAACCGGAGGTTGCCACTGTACTAAGCACCCCACTGGAGCCAACGATCCCTCCGACAATAGCGCCTTCTACATTGCTTTCGGAATACGTTTTATTAACATGTACAGATCCGTCGGCCGACCCAAAGATTCCGCCTGCAACATTTCCTTTTACATCACCGGTGGCATACGAGTTATCCACTACAATTCCTTGCCCAGATGCTATAGGGTTTACCCCTTGGGATGAAATACCAGATGCAGTCATTGAAGCTATACCCGCAGTATCGATGCCGATAGCAGAACCAACCATTCCACCAGATACGGCTGCGCCCCACTGGGTGCCCCGATCAAGTAAGCCGCCTAGAATACCACTGCGATCCAATTCCACTACAAAAGAAGTGGCCAATGCATCTGAAACCTGTGCGTGCTCGTTAATGTTAAACTCTACCTTATCCGATACATCATTCGTCACCCTGCCAGTAGCATGAGAGCTTTGTATTGTTCCGGTGCCAATAAAGAAGCCAGCTAGTCCGCCCGAGACATTAAACCCACCGCCTCGTGGCTTTTGCACCACGACATCTCCAGTCGCAAAAGAATCTCGTATATCAACTCCGTGGGTCGGCTCCGCTAGCTCTGGGTAAGTCGCCATTGTGTTATATACGAACGGAAGATCGAGCCCTATTACACCACCAGCTATGCCTCCACTAAACGAGAAGCCTCCCACGTTGTTGTCTCCAAATTTGTGGAGTATTTTTCCTGTTGAGTAAGACTTGTTTATAGTGGCCGTACCAATTGATAACCCTGTCAACCCGCCAGAGAAAGCCTGTATACCAGTTACGCCTTCAATTGTTGTAGCGTTTGTGGTGTAGCTATTGTCAATAGCATAGGTTGATGGAGTTTCTTCGGCAAGAGTAATCATAATGCCCGCTAAACCACCGGTCACTGCTGCGCCAGAACCTTGCCTCTGCTCTTCAGTATCAGAATTTTCAATGACGGCTATATTGCCTGAATAGTGACTATCATGCACCTTGCTAGCTGCTAGAATCCCGGCGAGACCTCCAAACACACCACCGTACCAAGCACTCCTGTCCTGCGCAATTTGTGAACAGTTTTTAACTTCTCCGGTTGCGTAGCTTGATTCTATGGTCGTCCCCGCACCAACCCCAACTAATCCGCCAAGCACGCCAAAAGTAATCTCTGACATAGCATCACAAGTGCTGACCTCTCCTGTTGCATATGAATTACGGATCAAGAGCTCCTGTCTTGAAACTGTGCGTTTTATGGCATCGTTAATGGTCTGGTTGTTTGATACGCTTTCGTTATTCTGTGCGGCGGTGATTATTGCTGTAGCCGTGGAGCCTATAGAGGACCCGACGCTCATACCAACCAATCCACCCCCTACATTGGTGCTAACTGCTGCTGAAGATGAGCTATTTTCAATAGTGAGCGGACTGTCTACATTAACTGCGTTACCAAATGAGCTCGCAACAAGCCCAACCAATCCACCAGAAAAATGTCCCGAGACTAATCCGCTTGAGCGAATATTACTTAGGGTCATCGGTGGATGAATTGCATTTCTAATATCAACGAGTACTTCAATGCTACTGAAAGGCAATACCACGCCAAACACGCCGCCCGAAAAACCACCACGAACGGTCGTACCTTGCACGCTAATATTGGAATATTCACCGCTCCCGATCAACGCGCCCGCAACCCCACCTGTGGATACCTTCGGGAAAATAACCGCAGCATCCCCAACGATAGTAGTATTGGCAGCCACTGTCTCTGGCACCTGGGCAGCAGTGTCGTCAATTGTGTTCAGTACATCTTCGGCAGCATCTCGTAAATCCTCCGTGCTGGTTGGCTGAGTAGTTGGCAGCCCGCCGGCGTCAACATCGGGCACAACCAAATTGTCTACATCAGGGAGACCATTTTGCTCTACGTCAATCTCTTCAGGCAAAACATAGTTAGCAGCAATGGTGCTATTTCTAATATTTATGTTGCGAAGCTCGGCATTAAACGCCGTGCCAAATAGACCAACACCCTTTATTTCAACCGTGTCAGGTTCAATATCCTGGCTTATGTTTAGGTTGCTAATTGAGTAGCCCCGACCATCGTAAGCACCTACAAAGATATCTATAGGAATAAACGAAGCAATGGCTGAGCAATCAATATCTGCCGTCTGTGTGTATATACCCTCCACATCGTTCCTTATGTCTTGTAGCTCCTGGCAGTTTGTAATGTTATATTCAGCCTGTGTTGTCGTGGTTGCATTGATCACATCTGTCCATGGCCCAACCCCATCTGGGTTTTCCGCACGAATTCTAAATTCGTATGCAGTCGACGGGTTCAGCGGAGCAACACCACCACTTGTATCGTTCGGTCCTCCCGAAAAGGCATTAGTAATCCATTCGGTAGCTCCAGCCTCTTTGAACTGAAAAACATATTTTGTTGCGCCAGCAACAGCATCCCACGTAAAGCCCACCGATTTTGCTCTTGGAGTAGTTTGAACATTCTGCGGGGCAAGGACCGGTACGTCTACATCAAGCGTGAATGGATCAGAATATAATCCTTGCGTTGGGTACGCTTCCGAGTCTGTTACCGGATTACTAAGTACTCTAAAGGTGTACACACCTGGTAGACTCAAGCCGCTTATAGTGGAATTGGTTCCCGATAAAGTATCTCCGAGCTGCCAAGGACTACCGCTGTCAGCATCGCCTGATTTGTAGTACACTAGATAACCCCGGGTTGGCGATTCGCGTCCATCCGCTTGATTTGGTTCGACCCAACTTAGTTCAACATTTTGTCCATTTAATACAGCACCGAGACCTGTAACAGGTCCACTGCGGACTGTTTGTACAGTATGGACCGGCATTGTTGCTGATATATCCCATATTCCTTGATCAAACTGTTGAACTGGAGAAGCTGGATTTTGCGAGTAATAATTTGGTTCTGAACC
>CAZNVG010000081.1:0-3850 GCA_964576475.1 uncultured Candidatus Saccharibacteria bacterium
CTGTTTGTCCTGGGTAATAATCTGAGCCCGCATATCCACGTAAAAGAGGTCTTGGCTTAGTTTGGCGTGCATAGAGTCAAGCAGTTCTTGCTCGGCTGGCGGAATGGCTTTGGCGTACTCGGCTCGTTTAGTATGTTTTTGTGATTCTGGAAGGTCGTTGGTTAGAAAAGTGTAGATCATAGTCGTTACGAGTACAAACGGCAAGCGAATGAGCGCAAACACGATCCGCAGGATAGACCTATGTCCAAACCGTTTCTCTAGGCTCGATCCAGACCAATAACCCTGCCGTATCTTCCTATCTATACTAGCTGCTTCGGACACGACTGTTGGCGTAACCACTAGCTGCAGTTCGATACGCTCGTTGTCTTGCAGCTGGGTCATGGAATTTGTTAAGTAGGCGACCGGATCATGCTCATTGAGGGTGCTTGAAGTATCCAGCGGCATGGCAAAATGTTCAGTCTGTCGATAAACCTGTAATACTTGCATTCCGTGAATTTCAGGTCTGTCGGCAACTACCCGAACTTTTATATCCGAACTGTAGGCGGTAACTGCTTGTCGGATAAGTTCTTCGTTAGCCTCGTCGGTACGAATATAATACCGAATACCCTTGGACTTAGTCGAGACAATCTCCATTGAAAAGGTTGGCACATAACGCAAAACTGCGTCTTTGAAGCTCCTCGACTTTAGTAACCCATGTAATACCGAAAATAATTGAGCGGTGGCAATAGGAGTTTTGTTGGTAAATGCCGGCGGTGTGAGTTCCAGCAGAACTGATTTTTGTTTGTATTTACGACGGTAGTTATATAGCCGAAGAATAGTGCCGATCAAGATAGCAAGCGAAAAGAGTGACACAAACACTGCCACCGACCAAGGTAATATGGCCTTAAACGTACTGACTAGCTGCCCACCCGATGCATCTGTCATGGCAGCTCCTTTATTGCTCCTGCAACTAACCTAAGCCTAACAGAGGTGTTATTCAATAACAATATGTCATAATATCCGTGAGACCGTATTATTGGTACAATAGAGTTAATCATGAGCAAACAAACTACCGGAACAGTCCTCAAAGCCGCCCGCCTCAAGCTAGGCGTGACTCAAATTGAGCTTGCCGAAAAAGCTGGCATTCATATCAACACCTACGCCCGCATCGAACGAGACGAACAAGAACCAACCTTTGACACCGTCAAGAAGTTAGTCAAAGCACTCAACATAAAGCTAGAAGATATTCCTAGCTAAATACTCTATACTGGCTACAGAAGGGGCTTGTGTCTTAAGCAGCTTGCGAGAGGACATAAGCCTCTTTATTTTTGCCGTGAGGATCTACCTATTCTCTGGCTTTTGACACTGCTTTGAACGTAGCACGATAAATGAAGAAGATTGGCAGCAGGAATAGGTTGCAAACAAGTAAAGAGACGCGCGGACTATATTTATCGGCCAAATATCCAGCCAGCACCAGAAAGCCCGCATAGACAGCACTAGTTGCGAGCGAGTTGAGGGAATCCATAGTTGCCCGTTGGGCATCCGTAAACTCTTGGTGAAGTAAGTGCTGCTTTGCAGTATCTGCTGGGCCATATGGTGCACCGTAAAACATCATGATGAATGGTGAAGCAACGGTTGAACTAACAAGTGCTACGAATGACACAACGCGCGAATACGCCTCGCCAACTAACAAGATCGTTGCTGGTTTGAATCGCTTCATGAACCAACTACTCAAGTTAAACCCAATAGTGCTCCAGATATAGTTAGCAGATGTTAAGAAACCAACATACGACAACGGCACGTACATCCGATAGTACGCAGGCATTATATTCCAGGCTGCACCACCTACACCTCCGCCAATAATTGAAGCAATGCTCATCTTCCGTAGATGTGAATTATGCTTGTAGTACTTCAGTACATCCTTAAGGTGGCTATACACATTACCTGAAACTGGCGAAGTCCGCGGTGGCTCGACAAAAGTAAACGCCACCATGACCGCAAGGACTTGTGGGATTACGGAGATCCATAACACCCATGTGTACGAAATTGCCGCCAAGATTGAACCGGAGATGGCAGCGATAATACCACCGACTTCTAAGGCAATGTTGGTTTTGCTGTAGTAGCTATAGAAGTCGTCTTTCTCGCCAGCATGGCGGGCGAAGTCGTAGATGATCGCGTTGTTGTTTCCGCTGAACAACGCAAAGCTTAACCCTTGTAATGCTGCGCCGAATAACAGAACAGGGTAACTGGTCGTTAGTGCATAGATCAACAGGCCACACAGACTTGCAATAGCACCAAGTTGCAGGCTGAATACTCTGCTAATGCGATCAGAGATCACGCCAGTAGGAATCTCAAGTACCGCTTGAGCAATTTGGACAAACGCCCAAACACTCGCAGCCAGTGCATAGGAGTGAAGGATGTGGGCAAAATACAGCACTAACACTACATAGTAGGGCTGGACATTGGATAGTAATGTGAAGCGGAACAACGCCCGCATGTTGTGCTGCAATAAATTCATAGGTGCAACTCCTTTGTTGGTTTTAATTTCTTAGAAAAGTACGTATCGTGTGAGGCAAACAAGACTGCACCCTTATATTGTTGGAGCGCTGATTCAATCTGCTCTCTGGTTGGAATATCAAGATGGTTAGTCGGCTCGTCTAAAATCAACAAGTGATGCGAGGCAAGTAGTAGCTTAGCGAAGCCAAGCTTGGCTTGTTGGCCACGTGATAGTTCGCCTGCTGGCTTCTTTAGGTCAGTATCGGTTAATCCCAGGCTACGAGCTTCACGGAAAATGTCGGTCATCGTAGCTTCGGTTGCCACAAGGTTGGATAGTCCCGTGACTGCATGGTCTAGGCCGTCAACATTTTGTGAGAAGTACCCGACACTAATTCCGTTGCCGTAAACTACTTCTCCGCTGTCCGACTGCGCTTTACGAGCCGCAATGGTCAACAGTGTAGTTTTACCACTTCCGTTTTGGCCTTGAACGTGAATGCGTTCGCCGCCACGGATCTCTAAATTGACTTTATCTAGCACGAGATCGGGGTATCCTTTGCAGATATCTTCAAGTTGCAACACCAACTTATTGCTAGCGACTTCGCCGCCAAGGACGATTCGGTAGTCCTTGGAGGACTCTGGCCGTTCAACCTCCTCAAGTTGATCGAGTCGCTTCTCCAGCATGCGAGCCTGCTTACCATACTTAACGGTCACGCGGTTCTTGAAGTAGTGATTTTGCATTTTATCGTTGTCGGACGATTTGAAGTGTTCGTGAGCATGCTTACTATTCTCTCTTTGAGTAGTAATAGCTTTTGTTAGATGGTTACGCTCTTCGATATGCTGTTGGTAGCGTGCCTCGGCTGCGGCCTCCTCTAGTTCTTTCTGTGTGCGGTAGAAATCGTAATTGCCACCGTAAAGAGTAAGCTTTGTTATATGTAACTCTGCAATCTTAGTAGACGTTTTGTTTACAAATTCACGGTCGTGACTAACCAGCAGAACTGCACCATCAAAAGTACGCACAAAGTCTGCTAGCCACTCTAGGCCGGCAGCATCTAGGTTGTTGGTGGGTTCGTCAAGCAGTAGTAAAGAAGGTTCAGGATCTTGAGCCAAAACTACAGCAAAGGCTAGCCGTGTCTTCTGGCCACCACTTAATGTACTGACAACGGTGCTCCGTTTTTTAGAGCCCATGCCAACCCTTTCAAGGGCATAGTCGATCTTCCACGACTCGGTTGTAGCCGAAAAACTCTCTGCAATTGTCTTCCCAAGTACTGCTTCCTGCGAAACGTAACCGATAGTTTCCGATACTTGAACGCTTCCTGCGTCAGGCTTGAGCTCTCCTCTTAGGATCTCCAAAAGAGTGGTTTTGCCAGCTCCATTT
>CAZNVG010000082.1:0-3754 GCA_964576475.1 uncultured Candidatus Saccharibacteria bacterium
GCAGTCAGGCGCGTCGTCGCGAGCTTTGGGTGAGCGACACGAATGATGTGAAGCACATTGCAGTACGCAACACCAAAGAACGTCGAGCTGCTTTTCGTCGCGCAGAGCTTGAAATGCACCCGATGGAGGGAAACCCGCACGCCTCAGACATCACGGGTTGTCTTGATATCGCTCATGAACAGGGCGTGCTTTTGAACGTGTCTCGTTTAAGCAAGGAAGAAGTTAACCGTAAAGTGATCGAAGCGGTTGCCAGCTTTGCGCTTGAACATATGTAGGTCAAGAATCAATAATTTCTGTTATCGAAGCCAGTTTCTCAGACTCAACATAATCTCGCATTCCACCCACAATTCCCTGCGCCACCCTACCACGTTCCGCTCTGATAGCCGTTACTAGTTGTACGACATGCGCTCCAGCACGCATGCGACTAATAGCTGATTCACTATCAGATATGCCGCCCACGCCTATACGGATGAATTCGGTGCCTCGAGTTACTTTTGTTATGTGCCTCATCCTCTCTTCGCACCGTTGCCGATATTCCTCATCCGCACCACTCAACCCGCCAGGCAGCTCTTCCCATCCATATTTTCTTTTCAGTTCGGGGTCCTTACTAGTATTTGAGTCAATTACACCAGCAATTCCGACGTCCATCGCAATGTCGAGCACTGCATCTATCTGAGAGATACTCATATCAACACTCGTCTTGATCATTACAGGCTTATGGGCAGCGGCTTCCCGCATAGCAACCAGGTTCTCCCTCGCTAACGAAGGCTCTAGAAGCCGTCCAAGTCCGTGTGTATTTGGCGACGTCGGATTAAAGACAAAGTAATCACCGTATGGAAACAGTTGCTTCACTACTTCGTGATGGGCCCAAGGCGAATAGGCGTCTGGTAGTTGCTTATTCTTCCCGACGCTAATACCGATGGTACCTGCGCGCGTTTGAGAGGCGAGATTGTGTGCTACCACCTCAACTCCCGGACTGCTAAATCCAAAACTGTTCAGTCCTACTCGATGTGTTTCGTCTGTTCTTAGTCTCGGTCGCTTTCCTCCGAATTGCTCAAACACTGGAACCGTTCCAACCTCAACACCAGAAAAACCGAGATTGTAGAGTCCATCCACACACCAACCTTTCTTATCCCAACCAGCGCCAACCATTACTGGGTTTTCAAAGAAAAGGTCTCCATACTCAGAGAATAGTCGTTCATCAAGAATTTCTTCACCGCCGCGTAATTGTCTGAATGCCCATTTATGAAACTTATGCTTCGCAAGCGCGTGCAGACCAAACTCTGCCATATGCTTTAAGCCTTCACCAATCAACGAATCCTTTACTTCGCCAATACTCTCCGGGTTCATTCGACTTCTGGGGTTACATGAGGGAAGTACATCTTACCTCCACGATACGCTTCCACGTATTTGTCGATATTTTCAAATAGTGGTTCGGGTAACGCATCAATTGGATACCAATCCCAACTCTCTAGCTTCTCAGGCTCCATGACGATTGGCTCACCCGACACCCACTCGGCCGCAAAACCTATATCTATGTAGTGTTTTGGCAGATACCGCACCAAACTCGAAACACATAGCATTCTGAGGGGCCCGATCTGCAAATCGTCGCCCGCCTCTTCAGACTTTTCGCGCAAAACCGCCTCGTGAGGATTCTCTCCGGGGTCAACGTGACCACCAGGACCTGCAAATTCCCCAGTACCATGCTTGCTGATTCTCTTGCCCATCAAAACTTCATCACCCCTGACAATGAATAACCCGACTCCGACTTTTGGTGGCAATATCTCGCTCATAGCTCAAGTATACCGTTATACACAACAATATCGACAAAAAACTAAAATAATGTCTGTTCATGCATTCAGCTTCGCTTTATACTGATACATATAGAACGAAAGGGTAGTAAATGTCAGAACAACTTGCTCAATCAGCACCAGAATTTGTTATCCATGAAGATCAAACACCTCGAGATCGCATACTTGCTTTCTTTGAGCAGGATCACGACACTCACTTCTTCAATCCCCTTGAAAGAGAGGACGCCACTGACGCACTCAAACAGGAAGTTGAGCGTAATATTGGCTTTGGACGTACTATAGTTTTCGCCTCAGGAGTATATGATTTTCTGCACGGCAATCATCGAGCATTCCTTCTACATACTAAGATTGCGGCCATGCCCTATCACTGGAACGAAAAAGTCGCCAAGCAGCCATGGCACAAACTTTGGGAAGAAATGACGGAAGAGCAACAAACACTTGAAACCCGTAGAGCGCTGAAAGCAAACGACTTACAACTTATCGTCAGTGTCGACGGCAACGATGCCGTAGCCGCTCGAAAGGGCAATAATCCTGCTAAAGGCAGCATGCCGCGGCCAATATATGACTGGAGAACCCGTGCCCGCGACATTTACTCCACCCGAGTTAAGATTGGCGGAATTGATGGCGATGTCATCCATCAAGTCGTCAATCATGTCACAATACACGACAACCAAACTCCTGAATTCAAAGGCACACCCCATCAAGATATTATGGATATTGCTGCTCACGTCGACCCTGAAGTGTGGTCAATCTTTTATGAATCAGAGGATATCATTGAAAATATTCAAACCGATCCACGTTTTGAACACACGCAGGCAGTTGTCTTGCAGGGTCATGACTTCTACAGCGATAAACTCCTGGGCGGAACCTTTAGCACCACCAGAATAGCGCAACGCATCGGTGGTGTTGCGACAAACGGAGTAGCATAAATGTCCGCTACCCGTAATCGTCGCGAGGCTAAACAGTACGACAAATACATGGCAGAGCGTGATACATCCCGTTGTCAGTTCTGCGACATCAACCCTAAGGACGAGCAATTCGTTGAAGCGACACGATCGTTTAAAGTACTTAAAAACATATTCCCCTACTCTATTTGGGATAACCAAAGAGTTGTCGATCATTTATTGCTTGTTCCAAAGAAACATACCGACACCCTCGATCACATCACTGACAAACAAGCCGCTGAGTACATCCGTATACTAGGGAGATACGAGCAACAGGGCTACAACGTCTACGCTCGGGCGCCAAGTTCGGTCATAAAATCAGTGGTTCATCAACACACGCACTTTATTAAAACCGAAGGTAAGCCGAAACACTTCTTATTCTTGCTGCGCAAGCCGGTGTACTTTCGAATCAGCTGGCCGCGCGGCTAGCCTGCAATTGTGTGTGCGATTTCTATTGAGATCCACACCGCAGCAACACCCAGTAGCAGCAGTAACGGCTCCAGCTCAAGAAGCTTCTTTGGTTTCTTTTGCTCGTGAATTGAAGGAATCAAGTCGCTCAATGCGATATAGAGCAGGAATCCAGCGCTCAATCCGAGCAGCACACCTACCGGCAATCGTTCACTGCTACCGAGTGCAAAAGTAATAACAGCCAACGCGGTCGTCGCGACGGCGCTCAGCGCGTTTACGAGCAGCACGTGTTTTCGTCGCATGCCTTTGGATAACATGAGCCCGAAATCGCCAATTTCCTGAGGTATTTCATGCGCTGCGACTGCAATGGTGGTGACAATTCCTGTTGGCACACTAATCAAAAACGCCGCCGCAATAGCCACACCATCCATGGCGTTGTGTACAGTGTCTCCTGCGATAATCAGACCGAGCGCAGGATCGTGCTCATGTTGATGGTGGTGATGGAACCAGCGCAGAAAGCGCTCGGCGAAGAAGAAGATCAAAACTCCCGCCAGTGCCGAAGTGAGCACTTGATGTGGAACAGCTTCTTCT
>CAZNVG010000083.1:0-3719 GCA_964576475.1 uncultured Candidatus Saccharibacteria bacterium
AGGACACCGGGTTTTCATCCCGACAAGAGGAGTTCGACTCTCCTAGGGGTCACCATAAGAGATTTTTCAAGTGACGCAAGTCGAAAAACGGAATTCACCCCTGTAAAAAGGGGTGTTTTTTGTGTTCCATAATCTAAATCATCATAGGTAGGAAGCTCATCGAATAGCACCCCAAATAGTTGGGCTTTTTTGTGCGGATCGTGCTGCTTTAACAGTAGTAGATCGAGGTTTTCCATGAAATAGCGGACGCGGGCCAATATCCTATCAATATCTATAGGTTTCTTACTCTTCATTTCTTGCTTCTCCTTTTCTAGTCGGGTTATCTTTTGATGAATTTGCTCGATTTCGTTCTCGAGGTAGGCTATGGCTGTTGGATTTGAGAGCAGCATAATCTTGCTGAGTGCCGTCTCTGCCTCGCCCTTGAACGCCTGTATGTGCTTCTCGAGTGTCTTTTCATCATCGCCAGTCATTGATTGTCGGCGCTCGAACTCTTTTCGTACCGTGTCGAGCAAAAGGTCTATTTGGTCTTGGTTAACTTTGATACGACGTATGAACTGAACAATCTTCTCGTCCATCTGATCTTTTGGTACGCGAAAATAATGCCCCTTATTACTGCAATGATACGCTGGGTAGTATTTACCGGTCTTACCACGGCTGGCGCTTCCGAGTAGCGTGCCTTTGCATTCTGGGCACAAGACAAACTTCTTGTATGGAAACTCCGGATTATTCATGACTTTCTCTACTAGATGTTTTTTGGGCGCCTGGCGATGAATTTCGTACTCGCCGTCAGCTTCGTTATAGCCGATGTAGCGTTTGCTCCGATTGGCCCTATTGAACAGGTCAATCGAAATGAGTCCGTCAAAAACACACTTGGTTGGACTGTAATTCGTCCATTTTTCGACATTAATACCAGCGTAAATCGTGTTTTGAATGATTCGCTGCATACTTTTGACGGTTAGTAGCTTTCCACCTTTTTTAGAGATTACCTTACTCAGGTCATCTTTGTTGCGGATAAAGCTGACACGTGTCTGGTACCCCAGATCATTGAGCTTCTCGACGATTTCGAAGTCTGTCAGTAATCCTTCGGCACGTAGTTCGAACATCTTCCTGATAAACAGAGCCTCTTCTTCTCGTGGTCGCAGGACCGTGCGTTTACCCTGGTTGGTGTCTACTTTTTCGCTATAGTAGCCGTAGGGAGGTTGTCGCATCCAGTAGCCATTCTGGGTATAGCGAATCTCTGCGCCAATCATACGGCTCATGATATCGCGTAGCTCATCCTTGGACCGTTCGGCTTCAAGGATCTCAGACTTCTTGCTTGGGCTATACACGCTCCACTTGTACTCAAAGCCGAGATGGTCGAGAGTATTAACTTTCTGTGAACTGATTACGCCGTAGATGTCCACGAGCTGGACCTTGCTCGTCTCTAACTGAGACTTGAGCATGTCATAACTTAAGCTACCACCACGGGTAAAGCGATCAATCGATTTAATAATGAACAAATCAATGCTGTTTGTCGCGTTTTTGCAGTAATCAACTGCTTCCTGCATGGGCTGTTGCTCTTTGCTGGCAGATTCCATGAACACAAAGTACTTTTTGATAGTGATGCCTTTAGTCTCTGCAAAGCGCTCGATCTGCTCTTTTTGGGCCTCAGGCGAGTCACCATCAGTGCCTTGTTTGGTCGTGGAGACACGGATGGCTGCAACCGCATTTTTACCGCTTAGCTCGGATTGCATACCGTCACCTCGCTTTCTTGCAGCTCTTCTTCGGCAATCTCAAGCAGGAGAGCCGCTAGGTATTCTAGCCGGTCGGCTTCATTCGCCAGGGTGATCTCTGGCGGTATTTCTTTGTTCTTTGATCCTGTAGGTCTGCTCATTTTTACCCTCGAAAGCTTACCTTATAAGGATAATTATACTACACTAATAGGGATAATTACAATGCTTATGCTGTTGTATTTTGTTATAATTCCGAAATTAGAACTTTCTGCAATATCGACCTCTGTTATGTTGCATTATTCTGCCTTTCTCTTTTATACTATGTATAGCTTATGGACAGACAACTCAATAACAATCAAATCCAAAACCTCAAAACAGTCCTAAAATTCAGATATGTAACTACCGACAATCTCGCTCACTATCAATCAATTACAACAAACTCAGCCTACAGTGCATTAGAAATCCTCAGCAAAGCTGGCTACTTAGAAAAGATATATGAAAAAAGTTACCGGCTTTTAAATAAATCTGCACGGTACTTTTTGACACAGCAAGCGTTAACGTACCTGCGTAATGAGGCAAACGTTCAGCTCGACGAGACGATATGGAAAAGCCGTAAAACCGACGCCAGGAAAACTCCAGACTTTATCGATCTCCAAGTTGCCCTCCACGCAACATATAACGACTTGCAGGCCTACTTTGGTGCCAAAATAGCCATCGATACGGCATTAGAGATGCACGGCACAGAGGGCGTTATTAAACCCTTGCCTGGGCTCCTCGTTACGCCAAGCAAAGGCAGGCGTTTCTTCGTAGAGGTAGCAGATGGCCAACACTTATTCTTTATCAGAAAGCGCATCAGGAAGTATATAGAGAACTATGAGGGTAACGAGTGGGAATGGGATGCATACCCAGATGTATATGTAATTCGGTCATCTGCATCAGATCGGACTCGACTACGCAAATTCATCGAGCAACAAATGGAAGATAACTATCTCGACGATACCGACTTCACTATTTATGTCATCGCAAAAGTAGGCCAGATCAAGCTCAAATGAGCCGGGGTGACGATTGTGGGCAAGTGAAACGCGCCTCACAATGGTCACAAGGCTGGAGCACCCGTGGTCTTCATTCGTAGCTGCGTGCGACAGACGTGTGCATTTCCTGTAAGGATATGTACCGGCTGGTGTGCGAAGCGGCGAATATAGATAAACAGCAAACGATGTCGCTTCGTAAAGAAGCGTCTATGGCATGTCTGCATTCTTGCGGCTGAGCTGTGCGAGGTCGTAAGTATGCAGCGTGCCGAGATTGTGTGTGCTTGAGCCTTTTCTCGTCATACTCAGGACGTTTCTATTAGAGTTGCTGTGTATACACGTGATACGCCCGTGAGCACTCCACATACTCATCAATAACTTCAGAATCAGCGCTCTCATCTAATGACAGCTCGCGGATAACCAGCCTCCGCATGTCTAGCTCGGTTGGCTCATGATCTGAGTACACAAACATATCGACCGGCTCGTGCCAGTCCGTGAGTGACTGAACGTGGTAAAGTAGTTCACCTTTGCTATTCTTTACAGATTCCATATCAAATACTCCTTTATGGTTACTAAACTGAGCAGTTTACTGTCATGCTCAGGACGGGGCACCTAGTACTCCTCCGCTAACATGATGGTTAAAACTCGGTTGCAATCCGGACTAAGCGGATCACACCAACCTTTCAGGGCCTCGTCGTAGTAATCAATCTTCCAGAAGAACTTATGTGCAAACATCTCAAACGACCCAAAGTCATGTTCTCCGTACGGATCGTTATCCTCGCTGAACTCAGAGAAGTCGCGTACTGCGACGAATATCTCATTCATGAAGGTCGCAAGCGCTGCGACACCTCTCGTGACGGTACAACCACTCATTCCTCGACGGAACTCGTCGTTTTTCTTTGCTATTTCTGTTGCTCGTAGAACTTCGGTGTCCATAACACCCTCCTTCTTATTCTTGAGCGGGCTTTCTGCCGCTCTG
>CAZNVG010000084.1:0-1596 GCA_964576475.1 uncultured Candidatus Saccharibacteria bacterium
TCAGGGAGCGCAGGGTTGTTCGGGTGCCGTCACGCAGCATCACTTCCTTCCGAAGGTCCGGCGAGGACCTCATGGATCTCGTGGGCGTGCTGGTGGACGATGCCGAGGTCGGTTGAGTCGATGCCAGCTTGCGTCTCGCTCAAGCGGTTGGCTCCTTCGCGAACCCGTGCGATAAGAGCATCGCTGGTTCGGCTGGCCTGTGCCGCCTCGACCGAAGCAGTGACCAACACCACGAGGGCGTCGACGAACTGCTTCTGAGCTACGGGATTTCCGGGTGCTGCTTTCTCCGCGAGTCCTTTCACGAAAGCATCAGCATCAAATGTTTGTTGGGAAGTAGTCATTCTCTTCACCTCCTTATGAGGTTCGAAGTACCAGAGGTACAGTGGATAGTGACAGCATGTTACAATAAATAGCGTTAATAATCAAGCGTAAATTCTTACATATGCCAGCTCCAGCTCATCTCAAAGCACGTCTCGCTGAGCTCCCGGGAGATCCAGGAGTGTATTTGTATAAGGATAAAAACGACACCATCATCTACGTCGGGAAGGCTTCGATTCTCAAGCGTCGTGTACGATCGTATTTCACGAAGCAGCACGCTGACACCAAGACTAATATACTTGTCTCGCACATACACACGATTGATTGGATAGTAACGGGCAGCGAGGTTGAGGCACTATTCCTCGAAGCCGAGCTCATCAAACGATACAAGCCACTCTACAATATTGATCTCAAAGACGATAAGAACTTCATCTACATTAAGATTACAACGCAGGAAGATTACCCCAAGATTGATATCGTGCGCCGCCCAGCCGATGATAAGGCACGGTATTTTGGTCCTTTTGTATCAGCTGGCATGGTGCGTGAGGCACTGCGGTACCTCCGGCGCATCTTTCCATACTTTTCAAACTCTCGTCTGGTGGCGAAGTCGGCACTTGAGTATCAAATCGGCGTGGCACCTCATCCGGATATCTCGAAGACCGCATATCGTAAAAACATCCATCGGCTCATCATGGTACTAGAGGGCAAAAGCAAAGTCCTTGAGCGCGAGCTGGAGCGAGATATGGAGCGAGCCGCCAAGGCGAATCAGTTTGAGACCGCTGCACAGACTCGTGACCAATATCTCTCGCTCAAAGCACTCTCACGCAAGGTTATCTTTGGTGCGCAAGAGACTGTTGATATCACCATGGATCAAGCTCTTACGGGGCTGGCTGAACGATTGGGGATGAAGCTGCTCCCGAAGCGTATGGAGTGTTATGACATCTCAAACTTTCAGGGCGGGGACGCAGTGTCGAGCATGGTGGTCTTCACAAATGGCACACCTCATCACAGCGAGTATCGCAAGTTTAAGATGACTACCAAGGGGCCAAATGACTTCGGCATGATGGCCGAGACTATGCAGAGACGATTCTCGGGCCGGCATACAGATTGGGCGCTACCGGATCTAATTATCATTGATGGCGGGAAGGGACAGCTAGCCGCCGCTACTGCTGTGCTTGATGAGCTCAAGATCACCATCCCGACAGTCGGTCTCGCCAAGCGCCACGAACAGATTGTCCAGCGCCTGGTTGATGCGCCTGATGTTTATCCCGGCGAGCG
>CAZNVG010000084.1:1606-3662 GCA_964576475.1 uncultured Candidatus Saccharibacteria bacterium
AGTCTCCCGCATTCCAGTCGGGTGGTTCAGCTTTTGCAGCGCATACGCGACGAAGCTCATCGTTTTGCAATCACCTATCACAAGAGTCTACGTGACAAGCGAACGAAGACGTCACTCCTTGATTCAATCCCCGGCGTTGGGCCGATGACGCGCAAGAAGCTCGTCCGTCAGTTTGGGAGTGTTGCGGGGGTAAAACAAGCCACACTTGCCGAGTTGAGTGAGTCAGTAGGGGCAGCAAAAGCACGAGTAATCAAAGAAAGACTGTAAGTATGGCAAAGTCAAAAAAATCAAAATTCCAGCGCGAGATCGTTCGAGCCGAAGCTCGCGATCGCAAACGTAACAGTGCGCACAAAATGAAAGTCACCGGCAAAGGCGTCTTCACGATCGCCCGACTCTTGGGTGGTAAGAAGAAAAGCAACTAGCCAATCCGTTGCCAAGCATAGTACAAACCCACTTATGCAGTAAGACAAATATATCTGCACATTAGAGGTTGGTCGAAGACACCAACTTCCGCCTACTGCAAGAGAAGTGGGCCGCACTGTAAGGAAGAAAATTATAGCAGTTTCTGCTATAATTGAAGGCAATATGTTGAAGAGAATTCTCTATGCTTGGGCAGTCAACTTCGTCGGTTTATGGGTCGCTGCTCAGCTCTTTGCTGGACGCATTCAGTATGACGATCGTATTGCTGTACTCATCATCGCGGCTTTTGTATTTGGAATCGTGAATGCGCTTATCCGTCCACTTGCCGTGCTGCTAAGCCTGCCGGCTATTGTGTTAACTCTGGGCATATTCACGCTCTTCGTAAACGCTGCCATGCTCTTTGTGACTAGTTTTTTCTATCCCGCCTTTCAGGTAGAGCGCTGGACGACGGCGATCGGGACAGTTATTATCATTTGGCTCATAAACTACCTGTTCACATCGCTCTTTGGCGGTGAACAAAAGGAGGCTCGTGAATAGCTTACTCAATGTTCTGATTATTATCAGCTCAGCTCTCATCATTATCGTGGTACTTCTTCAGAATCAAGGGAGTGGTCTCGGTAATACATTTGGCGGATCTAGCAACTCGTACCGCAGCCGTCGAGGGGCTGAACGTGGCCTATTTGGTCTGACGATTGTCCTAGCAGTCGTGCTCGCAGCGAGCCTGATCGCACGCCTCGTCCTTGCATAATCCATACTCATGAAACCATCATATTTACGTTTTCGTATCGCACACCTCAATCGTCGATTTCGCCGTGGGCTCGAGATTGCAGAGAAGTGGAGTCAGAACTATATTCGTCGCCACATCTATGGAGCCTGGAAGAAGCTGGGCGTTATGCGGGGCGAGTTTGCAGCTTGGATGCTCATTATCATCTTGAGTCTGTTTGGCATCATGCAAGGTTATAACAGTCTCGATAGAATGTGGCTAACAGATCGACCTGCGTCGGGCGGAGTCTATCGTGAAGGTCTTGTCGGGCATGTTCGACTTGTGAATCCACTCTACATTGACAATACAGCGACAGCCGACGTGGCCGACCTGGTATTCTCGAAGTTGATCCGTCAGGTCGGGCCAGAAGAGTTTCGGGGTGACCTGGCCGAGAGCTGGGAAAATTCTGCGGATCGTCGTACATATACGTTTCATCTCAAGTCGGGCGTGAAGTGGCATGATGGCGTGAGCTTTGATGCGCAAGATGTGGCTTTTACTCTTCGCCTGATCCAGAATCCTGATACTCGTTCAACCGCGGCCGGTAACTGGGATGGTGTGACGGTGAACGAAGTAGATCCTCAAACGGTCCAGTTTGTTCTCCCGGCCAGCTACAACGGCTTTCTGAGTACGCTCTCGAGAGTCGGTATAGTGCCGGAGCATGTTCTGAACGATCGTCAGCCCAAGCAGCTTCGCATTGATCAGTTCAATCAACGGCCGATTGGAACGGGTCCATTTATGCTCAATTATCTCGACATTACGTCTGATACCATCCAGCTCAATCGAAATAATGACTACTTTGCTGGCCATCCATATCTCGATGGCGTCCAGTTCACACAGTTTGATGACACGAAGAGTCTCGCTGATGCCTATGCC
>CAZNVG010000085.1:0-1550 GCA_964576475.1 uncultured Candidatus Saccharibacteria bacterium
TGCCTTTTCTGCGGCTATTTCATTTTCGAGGCTGACGGAACCGTCGAAATCGTCTGTTTCATCTAAATCGGTCATGTTTTTAGTATACAATGCCGTAAGAAAATACAAGTAGCCTGAAGCTATAAGCTGTATCATTAACTTTCTTGAACACAAGTGTTACTATGGGGACGGAGTAATAACTACGCTGGTTGGCGTGGAGAATTGAGGGAAATATGCGGGGATTTTCCAAAAAAATAAAGCCCTTGTCAAATATAGGGTCAGCTGTGCTAATGGCGCTGGTGCTTATTACGCAGCCGATATATATCTTGATGTTTACGCAGACAGCGAATGCGCTTGCGTTGTCAAACGTTGTATATGATGCACTGCCATCAGTTTCGACGCCAACAAATTACCCAAGCATTGGATATGAGGCGACGTCGACTGCTGAGTTTGGTGATTATGCCCATCTTGGTGGTACCAGCCGCAAACTAAATACTATAACAGTCACAATGAGCAACTGGGCGAAATACGCTGATTATGCGGTAGATCCAACGTATGCCGCCAATAGCGAATCGTGGTCATGGCCTGTTACGCTGGACATCTATGGCAATACGCTTGATGCAAATGGCGTGCCTACAACTAGGCTTGCAACGCTGACCCAGACCATCACTATTCCATGGCGCCCCGCGAGCGATCCAAGCTGTGGTTCTACGAGCAATGGCACTGGTTGGAAAGTGGATGACACTTGCTATAACTATAGTGGCCTGGCATTCAATGCAACGTTTGATTTCAGCAGTTTAAACGTCGTATTGCCAGATGCTGTTATTGTTGGGGTTGCATATAATACACAACACTATGGTAGTACTCCTGTGGGAGTGACAGGGCCGTATAATTCACTGAATGTGGCAGTTCCCGCAAATCAGACGATTGCGACCGGTAGCGACGACAGTACTAACGTTGTGTTCTGGAATAGTACCTACGCTGGACGCTCTGTTGGTTTTTATGCCGACTCTGGCTGGTCACCCAACGGCACGCTTGCCATGCGGATTACCGCCAGTGAACCCCTGACGATTGCCGCATGTCGTAGTGTAAATACTGTTCGAACGACAAGCCTAGCCATGTGGTATATGGGAGAAACACGCTCCACAGGCCATAACGAGCTTATGGCAGATGGCTTGCATATATGGACGGAAGGCGCAACAAGCACTGACAAAGCAGCTGGATACTATTCGACTGACTTTCCGCTCAGCAATCTTGGAAGCCAAACAATTGCGGAGAGCATCGATTACACTGCAACCACTGGCATCACACCCGGCTTACAGCTGGCTGTAGATTTTGATAACAATGGCACGCCTGACGGTTATCTGGTGGGCGAATCGGTCTATGGCAATAATTGGTGGCTCAGCAACAGTGCGGCTCAATTTGCAAAGGATGGCGCACCACACACGGGTGGTGGTAATGGTTCAAATTGGTTTGGTAACGCAGACGAATGGCTGAATGCTTTCCCGAATGCCCAAGTTAAGGCAGTCGGTTATAGTCTCGGATCTGGCGTACATGGTGATGGTGTATTG
>CAZNVG010000085.1:1560-3592 GCA_964576475.1 uncultured Candidatus Saccharibacteria bacterium
ACGGATCTCACACCTGCAGATAGTACAGTTACTAATGATCCGGCGTTTGTTGATACCTGGACTAAGGTTGAAGGTGCGCATGGCTATGAGTACCGTACGTCAAATACATTGAATGGGAGCAATCTTGGCTCAATCATTTACAGCGACTCAACAACAAGTCAACCAGGGCGGTATAGCACAAGTTCAAGTACGGTTACTCGTCAAAACGGCGGTACTCCAGAGGGTAACTACTACTGGCAGGTTCGTGCGGTCGATAGTGCTGGAAACCCTGGACCCTGGAGCGTCATTAATAAAGTGACAGTTGACACAACCGCACCAGCAACGCCGACGCATGTGTCGCCCGCAAACAACGCCTTACTTAACAATAATAGCTTTTGGTTTGATTGGAATGATGTGGCAGGTGCTGTAAGCTATGAGGCTCAATTCTCACAGTCAAATATTACAGATAGTAATGGATCGCTTAATGTTGGTGTGTGGTCGGGTGATGCTAACCATAACCAACCAACCGAATCGCGTGCATGGTCTTCGGGGGCAACTGGTACGTGGTATTGGCAGGTTCGTGCAGTTGATGCCGCTGACAACAAGAGTGCATGGTCAACTCCATGGAAACTAACATTGGATCTTACGGCACCGACGATACCGTCAATCATCATGCCCTCTAGTGAGCAGTATTTCAAAACCACACCCATTACGAACAGCTGGACAGCTTCAACTGATGCTAATGGTATAGAGAAGTATCAAGTTGAGTATATATATGATGACGGGCATACATTTTCAGGTGGCCCTTACCGTGACGTAAACGGCTCAACTACCTCACGTAGCCACACACCAGCACTTTCTGAGCAGGGTGGTGTGACTATCCGGGTGCGTGCCGTTGATAATGCAGGGAATGTGAGCGGGTGGAGTGCGCCCGTACATTACTATTACGATGCTACAAATCCATCAAGCACCGATGATCTTGGCGCTGTGCTGAGTGGTACCTCCACAATTACGCAACATATCAGTGACAATATCGCTGCGAAGAGTGGCAAGCTTCGAATATGGAAACTTACCTTGGGTATTCCCGATAATTCGAAGTTCTTTGCTATAGGTGATGTGAATGTCGACGCAAATGGTGATGTAGCGTACAGTCTAAACACAAATACCAACTTGTTTGGCGACGGCCAATACATCGCTAAGTTTACTGCGACCGATAAAGCAGGAAATGCTATTGTAACTCAGAAGTACTTCACAGTCGACAATACTGCCCCAGTTGTTTCAATTAACCAAGTTACGGGTGCAAGTAGCCAGCCAACCTTGAGTGGTACTGTCGATGATCCGACAGCCAACGTGATTGTCGAAATAAATGGCGCGTACCATCCAGCCGTCAACAATGGCGATGGCACATGGAACTATGCGCTTACTTCACCTCTTCCCAATGGGTCATATGCAGTGAGTGTGGTGGCAACGGACGTCCTAGGGAACGAATCATTACCTGTAGTACTTAATCTCGTGATTGCAGCGGGTCAGGCAGAGTCGAACGGCGGCACTCAGACCACCACGCCAACGGCAGCAGTCCTTGGTGCCTCAACAGTTACTACTCAAAACGCGCAAGACGAGGCTGCGAACGACGTAGCGACAACAGCTCAAGTGCTGGCCGCTGAAACTGGCCAATCAAATGATGCGGATAGTGATAATATAGCAAAATCAACTGTCAAGGAAGATGATAGCACAGAGACAGGAAATATTCTTGGACTACGATGGTACTGGTGGCTGCTGAGTATAGTAGTAATTGCAGGCCTCTGGTGGATTATTGCGGCGCGACGTCGCAATGATGAAAAGTAAAAAAGTCGTTATCGACTGCTAGGGATGTTGAAGCGAGTATGTATACGCTCGCTTCAATTTCTATCTAACGGAAGTTGGTGAAACTGAGCGGAAAAGCGAGATCGTCCTTGGCTCTAAGGAGTTGCATGACAGCTTGGAGCTCGTCTTTGCTGTTGCTCATGACGCGCACGGCATCACCCTGTATCTGCGTCTTGGTCTTGGGGTAGGC
>CAZNVG010000086.1:0-3548 GCA_964576475.1 uncultured Candidatus Saccharibacteria bacterium
GTCCGGTACAGTTCGAGGAGGCGCAATTCGCTTAAGTCCGTGTCTACTGAACCGGCTACAGCCCAAGAGATCAGAGCGGGCGATAGAGCATCACCTCTGGAAGATTATGATGTCTGGCAAAAGGAAAAGATCAGGAGAGGGATAATGGCGCTCCGCAAAGAGTGGCCTAGAGGGCAACTTTTGAAGAATCCAGAAATGGCCTATCGGATATTTGAAGGCTACTCTCCGAATCTTGTGTCTAACGTGGCGTCTCACTTCTACTGTGAGAATCCTGACTGGGTGCAGGAAAGAGAAGAAGAGTTAGAGAACTCTGACTTCTAACCTGTACACGACAAGGTATGTGCATTTGTACATGCTGGTATTTTTGAGGGGCGGCTAACAAGGCTCTTCATAATCAGCAATCGCCATCCCAATAGACGCTGACTTTCTTAGCCTTGCCATCTTCACCTGGGAATTGCTCAAACATTCCGTCAATTATGGACGGAAGAATAGCCTTTAGATTTGAGCATGATCCACTACTGGTGCCCACAATCTCGTATACCTTTTGCCCGAGTTTTTTACCGTCTACCTTGAAAACATCTATCTGGACTTGTCTTAGGTATTCAGTATGTTGCTCATTAGCCATTCCGACAATCCCGAATGTTGGCGGTGTGTAAGTTGACCCAGAGAAAGTCGCAACACGCCCGCCTCCGCTTATTGTTCCAGAACTATATGCCGTTCCTCCCCCTGTTTGCCCGATAATTGGGACGGAGGTGCTTACTGCTTTGCCGTTGTTAATTGAGTAATTAACGTAAGCAACGTATTGAGCATCTTTGTAATCATTTACAGGCTGGTAGCCCTTCTGAGAGAAATAAGCTGCAATTCTATTTCTGATGGAATTAAATGATAGGGAGTTGGCTTGCTCGTCTGTGCCTGGAGAGACATAGATGGTTCCCCGCATCGCGGCATCCGTGCCCTGATAAGTGATTGTCGTAGTCTCAACGCGACTAGAAGCGCAGCCGGTAATCACTGCAGCTATTCCTGCACATGCAAGCAGTCTAATGAAAAGACGCATTTCAAGCTCCATCAGCTATTAAGAGTTTGTATGCAGGCCAGATACCTTTAGCCTGTGGTTCTGAATTACCATTTGCGTTTCATATTTTACTAGTTAATTACCACTAAAAATGGGTTCTTGATGGCAAGTTGCAGCACCAGCTTTAATTCATAAAATATGTGGCAAAATTGGTGCTTTAAAAGTAACCAAAAAAAATAGGTCAAGGGGTTGTTGCTCGTCACTCATGCGAGAGCGGGTCGACGCTCAAGCGATTGTCCTTTGAAACAATTTGTAGGTCTAAAAGCAAGTGGGTTTAAACTTGAAACTTCACCATTACATTTGTTCGATTTTAGTTGTTGTTACTAGTCACGTTTTCTTAGCTGAAGCATCAGCTGCGTGTCCAATAAATGTCTCTGCAAATAGCACAACAGCAGTAAATGATGGTGGAACTGCTAGCTGCGCCGTAACGATTGATTCCGGTGTGTCGCTCACCACAACTGGTTCGGCAGTAACTATTTCTGGAAGCGGCTCGACTGCCAATAACAACGGAACGATCACTGTTAACACAAGTGGTTTTGGCATTATTGCTTCTGGTTCAAATGTTAGCTCAATCACCAACGCAGGTTCTATCTATAACAATGGAACCCAAGCAAGCATAAGTAATACTAATGTTCTAGAAACAATAACCAACAGCGGTTCGATTTCAAGCGCAGACGGAAACGGCGTTGTCAACAACGGCACATTAACCAGTTTAATCAATTCGGGATCAATCAGAGGTGGTACTGGAGTGAACTCAGCTGGTGTTTATAACAACACTACACGAACAATCACCAGCATAACTAATACAGGCTCAATCCAAGGCGTATATGGTATTAAAAACCTTCACACTCTAGTTACTCTGAATAATGCACAAGGTGGAAATAGCGCAAGTGCATCAACAACAGCATTAACATTTACCGGTAACCTTCCAACCAACTACAACATTATCGTTAACAGCAACACCAGCTACGGACAGTTGAGTGGAACCTCTGTGTCAGGTAGTACAGTATTTGGTATTTACTCTGGCTCACTACTCACGAAGGGTACATATACCTCCGTTCTTTCTGGCTTAACTTCAGGTACTAATGTTAGTGCTACCTCTGGCATGTATAACGGGACAGGCTGGCGGCTTGTGCTCAATTCGGGAACTACCTGGGATTTGCTAGTAGATTCGTCTGCGACCAATACCCTTGCAGGTATTCAATCGAACTCTAACGGTTTATCTACAGTCTACAATCAACAAGCCGCTGCTTATCAAGCAGCATTGTCATATGACTGCCAAGTCTATGATGAGGCTGGATTGTGCGTCAGTGTTGGTGGTCGTTATACCTATGCCGGTCCTTCACCATCGTCGAATCAACAAGCTGGTCTGGTCATCGTCGGCTACAAGCCAGTACAAACATTCCGTATCGGTGCCTTTGCAGATCAATCAGTCAATATCAGCACCCCATCTGGCTTTAGCCAAAGCAAGAGTAGCCCTATGTGGGGTTTCTTTGCTAAATGGCATATGAACAAGGATGAAACAGGACTGGGTGTTCAAGCCTCTGCCGTCACCTCATCCAGTAGCCTAACAGCAACCCGCCCACAGCTATTCAACACAGAAGCCGGTTCAGGCACTACCCAATTCGATGGGCAAGGCTATCAGCTGACCACCAACTACCATAAGCCTGTCACCAACAACACCGCCTTAGTGCCGTATCTAGGTCTGCGCTACACCCGTATCAATGCTGGAGCCTATACAGAAAACAGCACGGCGACTGTAACCTCACCACTTTCATACAACGCCATGGCACAGAACACCTTCTCAGCCATTGGTGGGATTGGCGTCCGCAGCCACCTGGTAGAAAAGCTGACCGGCACAGCTAGCGTTGGTATCCAGCAGAACCTGAACTACTCCATGGGGAACTATGCCGGCACGAGTAGCATCATGGGACTCGAAACCTTCAGCGTCCAGATGCCGGGTAATGTTAATTCCATGGCAACAGCAACCGCTGGAATGTTCTACGACATCAACAAGCGTGAACGTGTTGGTGTAAACGTTCTATGGCAACAGCAGCCATTCATTGCTACGAACACGACTACGGCGCTCGCAACGTACACCATCGGTTTTTAACTGTTCTCTGCTTCGTGCTTTGGAAATTTGTCTATAACGCGAACCTTGCTTGTGGTAATTCTTTGGTAAGATTCAGTCAGGGCATAGACGGAAGCCCTGTGAATAATGAGTTTTGGGGTGCTTCTTACGGATAACTTATCCGACCCGAGGCACCATCTAACGTAGCAGGTCCTTTTGAGTGTGTGCAGTTTATGAATGTCTGCGCCAAGGCAATCCGGCTGTTGTTTCTGATAAGTAGTCTGCTGGGCTTTTCACACGTTTCTGCACAGACAGCCTCTGAAGCGCCAGGGCCGGTACTCGGTTTCTCGATGGGTTCAACCCTTGGGTTTACTGAAAATCCATTGCAGGTAAATTCTGAGGAAT
>CAZNVG010000087.1:0-3451 GCA_964576475.1 uncultured Candidatus Saccharibacteria bacterium
TCTTCCTCCTTTACTTTGCGTAACGGAGTCACCTGACGGGGTCGCATGGCAAAGGTGTCAAGGTGGAGCGCTCCTGCCGTTTACCAGTGAACGAACGACCTTGATGGCTTTGCTCGACCCGTATAATGAGACATTACGTGAAGTGAGGAGATTATTAGTAATACTTTTAATGTATAATCGAGTCATGACGACCGAAGTAAAAGAAAAGACCGAGAATAAAAAACCATCTAAACTACGTCGCTTCCTCTATGGATTATCTTGGGCGGCTATCTGGCCGATTGCTGTAGCTGTTCCTGCCTTTATCGTGATGCTATTCATCCTGGGTGCGGTGCTAACGAACAACATTCAAAACAAAGAGTTCGCCTCTGCCGTGAGTACTCAGGGCATATTCCTTCTTGAACTTTACTTCTTTGGCTTCGTAGTGGTGCTTGTCGTGGTGCTCTACCTAGTTAAGTGGCTACTTCAAACACGCAAACGCCTATTCTTCCGCTCTGGTGCAAGAGTGCTCGGAGTGTATATTTGGGTAGGTATTTTTGCTACAGGCCTCACCATGGCCTTTATTACGCGTAATCCTGAGGCAATCAAGCCGCCAGTATCACGTGATGACAATATCGTTGCCATCCTCCATACCGTAGGTGGCAAGGACGAGCTCACTGATAATGTGTCCATGAAGTATGTCGATGGATACGAAAATGCTTCAACAAATGGTGAATATCTGCCAGTTATCAATAGTGATGGTACATTTTCTTACGGCACGATCACAATTAAAAAAGGTATCGATCCTACCTACGAGAAAACAGTTGTTGCCCATGAATACCTGCATCACATTTGGCAATCCCAGCTCGACGCCCAGACGCTCCATGATCTAACGAGTCAGTTAATGACACTCTACGGTAACGACGCGTGGATCAAAGACCGCACCAACTGGTACTCAGATAGTAATATGTTACTACCGACGGAGCTATTTAGTTTCTATTGTACGGAGGTTTCCGACAAGTATCTGTCGCAATATGTCCTCAATACTTGTAATAAGTACATTGACCGTTCAACGCTAACTTTCACGAGGGTTTAATCATGAGCACATGGGTAATTGCATCAAATCCGGCAACTTATAACGCTGAAGGCTCGCTAGACGCTAATGGCCAGATGGACTGGGTTACTGGTAACAAGTTTGAGCTTGGCGATATCGTGTACGTCTATGAAGTAATACCTCCTCGCGGACGAGGGGGAATAGTATATAAGTTGGAAGTAGTAGCTGACGATATTACAATGGCCACAAAGATTGACGATCATCAGTTCTGGGCTGGCGGTGTCTATCCGAAAGACCTCGATAGCTTTCCAAGAATATTTCGCTTGAAGCTTAGAGGTGAAGCGGAAGGCGGAGTTATTCCGCTCAAGAAGTTAAAGCAACGTGGCTTCACTGCACCGCAAGGACTGGCCAATTCGCTCGATGCTAATCCCGTATTGATTGAATACATCGAGGATTTCATCGTATGAGCTCAAAAAAGAAGAGACCACCATTAACTCAAGAAGAGACCGACGAGATTATTACCGTTATCTTGCCTACAATAAACTCATGACAGAAAAGCGTAAGGAGACAACCATGGCCAATAAAAAGAAAAGTTCAATCATTAAGTGGATCGTTATCGGAGTGGCTGTCGTGACACTTGGCATCGGTGGTTTCTTTGGCTACAAGGCGTACGAGAACTATCTCGCAAATAAAATCTACGCAGCGAATGACAATGTCGGTTTTCCAGACTTTGATATTAAGGTAACAAAGGCTGAGTTCAAAGCCGTTGATCTGCCTATCGACGAGGATACGGTAAAGAAGTACGGTGCGATTGATAAGAAAGAAAATTGCGACGCACAATCAAAAGAAAATACATACTGGAAGGCGTGGAGCGGAGACCTCAATGCACCATGGGTAAAGTACGGCCCATCTGCATATAATATCTGCATTCGGCGCAACGATTCGCGTGATGCCATCACTAAATATTCTTCCGAGAACAAGCAGCTCGTTGTCGATTGGGTGATTACTGCAAAGAATAACGTCACTACTAAGGATGTATCTATCAGCCTAGAGCCCGATAGTGGCCGCAAGCTCGATGACCAAGTAGATGCTTTCAATGCAAACCAGTTTTTTGAGCTAGGTGCGCAAGAACTACTGCCAGACACGCTTAATACAGCCCCGGGGCCTGTATACAATTCTGAGATGGAACAAAAATATATCCCGTATCATAAAAGTGATATCAGTGGAAATATCAATAAAGGTATCGAACGTAAGGGCAACCTATATACGGATATACGCAACTCAGAGAACAGTGTTGATCTCAAGATTTCATACCACGGACAGACGCGCATAGTTCGTTTCACAAAATAGTTTGATACAATGAACTTAGAGCACCGGGAGGTGTTCGTAAAGACTCGTGTTTCACTCATTGCGAGGAAGCAGGAGTCTTTTTATATTTCGTTATCAAATCATACTTGCAATATACCCCTATGGGGTATATCATAGATACATGATAGCCGAGATTAAGAAACAAGCAATAAATCGTTCACATAGGATTGAGGGTCAATTCAAGGCGCTAGAAAGAGCCATAGACAACGAGGTGTATTGCATGGACATTTTGACGCAGAGCCTTGCAATTCAGAAATCACTCGCCTCGCTCAACAAGCTCATTTTAGAAAATCATTTACGTACTCACATGGCTCACTCGCTAGGGTCGCATGACTCCACCGAGCAAGATAAAGCTATCGAAGAAATGATGAAACTATACGAGTTAAATAACATACGGGGGAAATAAAATGGATCACTCGCAGCACAATCACCAGCACCACGACCACGAGCATGACGCTCAAGCTGCGCAGTATGCCTGTCCAATGCACCCTGACGCAACCTCTGACAAGCCTGGTATGTGTCCAAAGTGCCACATGGCGCTCGAAAAAGTAAAGCAAGCATCAAAACAGCACGACCATGACAAGCATGCCGGACATAACCCCAATATGTTCAAGCAAAAGTTTTGGTTGAGCCTGCTGCTAACTATTCCGACGCTGGTGTTTTCACACACGGTACAAAGCTGGTTCGGACTCAATTTAATGTTTACCGGCAGCGAGTTTATTCCTGCTGTGTTTGGTACTATTATCTTCCTCTATGGTGGTTTGGTGTTCCTCAAGAGTGCTAGAGGCGAACTAGCGGCTCGCCAGCCGGGTATGATGACACTTATCTCGATGGCAATATCTGTGGCGTTCGTCTATAGCCTGCTTGTCACATTCAAAGTAGTCACTGGTATGGATTTCTGGTGGGAGTTAGCGACATTGGTGACGATCATGCTGCTCGGCCACTGGCTTGAAATGGCGTCTGTCCAAAATGCACAAGGAGCGCTTAATGAGCTTGCAAAGCTACTCCCCGATGAGGCAGAGGTAGTTGATGGTGATGCAACGAAAAAAGTCC
>CAZNVG010000088.1:0-1341 GCA_964576475.1 uncultured Candidatus Saccharibacteria bacterium
GAATATAACTAGCAATTGGTGAACTAGAGTTTGGAGTGAAATACTTGTCATAGTTGTTCAGCTGGAAATCAGCTATTGCAGATACTACCGAGTATGGGAACTCAAGGCTTCGCTCAACTGACATATACACTAACCGCTCGGTGTAATCCACATATTCATAGAAATCCCATGCTTGTATAGGATTGTCATCAGTGGGAGCAAGTAAATCCTGTCCATTAAGGGATGATGTATTAAGTTCAAAGAAAGTAACATCGTCATCGAATTCCTTAGTAAAAGATATGCGCGCGCCCCAAGAGATGGGACGAATATCACCGTCTGCTCGTTCGTCAAACTGTTCGTTAACAGTTTGCATTATGACCCCAGCTGGCGAGTCTCACGGAACGTCACGGTCACACCAGTCACAGTTCCGCAATCGTCATCTATATTCTTAGCTCCAAGCTCATATTTCACCACTAAGTTTGAGACAGATTCCCCCTCAATAGATAGTTCTGGGTATGCCCACTCATTCTTCATTCGCTCGTATATTTCGTCTAATAGATCAAACTGCTCCTTTGGAAGCCACGACCATGTGTGAGTCCATACACGCTTTGTTGCAATGTAGTCATCATAAACATTCCCCGATAGTGGCTCGACTGTAGTCATTTTTTCATTTTTAACTCGTGAAAGTTGCTTCTCGAGCGGCGGTAATTCATGTGTGCCATTAGAGTCCGTGAGATATATAGTATATGCCATATTAGATGCCCTCTATGGATAATTTACCTATTTTAGAAGTTGAGGCTTGATTTATTAACTTGGCAATCTCAACTGCAAACGCTCTTTTATCTGATTTCGTATTAAATACAAGACCAGCAAGGTTAAGGATTATATTTGTGGTTGATGCCGCCCCAGATTTGGGTAGCCCTGTATTTTGGTCTACTGCTTCTCTCGGCATCACATACTCTCCCTTATGAACTATACCCGCTGGCTCGTACTTGCCCCCATTGCCCGTAAAGCCTCCGTCAGAGAATCGGGGCAATTTTATAGAAGGGACTTTCCAGCTGCTTTGATCGCCCGGCAGTACTTTATCTACTCCCTCAGCGACTCCGTTTATACTTTTGATGATATTATTCACTGTACTTTCGACGTAGCTGATAACGCCATTCATTACGCCCTTGAAAGCACCGCCTATCGCGTCACCAATAGCGGATCCAACAGATCTAAATGTGCCAATAATATTACTCCAAAGCTCTGAGAAAAATCCAATTAAGGTGTTAAACGTATTCTTTATATTATTAACAATATCTGTGAAAAACTTTATTGCGCTGTTCCAAGCTGCCACGATACCATTCCACGCGTTTATAC
>CAZNVG010000088.1:1351-3409 GCA_964576475.1 uncultured Candidatus Saccharibacteria bacterium
TAACTAATACGTCTACGATAAATACCAACTGAGTGATTGCACCTACTACGATTACTATGGCTGCAAGTACCGCTCCTACCAGTACTGCACCTAGCACGAGTAGGGTTGTTTTTAGAACCTCCATCGCGATTTGATTACCCTTTATGTAGTCGATAAGGGGCTGCAACCATTCGATCACTTGTTTTACCATGTCTTTGAATACTACAAAACCATCACCCATAGCTTTAATAGCCGGTCTTGAGTCCTCGATAGCCCTAGAAATACCCTCGATGCCACTCAGTAGGGTTGGCCCATAAGCATTTAGGAACTCTGCTCCAGCGGATGCGATTGCTGCTTGCAGTTGACCCGTTGCGTTTGCAAATGTATCAGAAGCTCTGGCCGCATCTTGGAGGCTCTTGTCGTTGCCTACGGACTTAAGCACATCAAGGAACTTCCCAGTCTCGACCGATCCATTTTGAACATCCTTAACAAGTTCGCTAGTGCTTTTGCCCATAGCTTTGGCAATTTTAGCGATTGCCGCAGGGTTTTGTTCCAATAATATCCTGAAATCCTGCCACGCGACCGTCGGTTTTGCAACCATCTGAGTCAGTTGTAGGCTGTAGCTATCCATCGCCTGGGTTGTATTTGAAGCAAGCGTTGATATACCGCCTAATGCGAGGACTAAGTCGGCAGTGCCGTCACCCGTTATGCCGTAGAGCGCGCCGAATGTTTTTGTCATATCTTCAAGTGAGTACACGGTTTGATCGGCGTATAGCTTTAGTGCTTTAAACTGCTCATTTGCGTACTCCTGACTTGCACCCATTGCCGTTAAGACTTTCGGGAACTTTACCTGGGCATCGTAGAGTTTAGTCATTTGGCCTGTTAGGCTTGACACTACGTTAATCGCTGCCTGAAAAGCACTTGATACAAGTGCTGCTAACCCTCCAGCGATTGCTCCTATCTTAGTCATTGATGAGCCGAACAGATTTGTTTTTACATAGCTGCCATCAAGCATACTATTTAACTTTTCCTGCGCTTGAGACTGGTTTTGCACGGCCGCCCTGAGTGCATTAGACGACAAAGTTGCTTGACTAGATCCCTCTCCAAACCGTTGAATCGCATTTTGAGCACGTATTGTTGCGCTTGTAACTGAGTTATTTGCCCGCTCAACGGTCAAGAATTGTCGTTGTATCTGTGGGCTGTACTTCGATATTGTCGCAGCGGTTTCCTTGGCTTCATTGGTAACCGTGTCAATCCTAGTTTGAGCATCTTTTTTTGATATATCCGTGACATCACTCGATGCCTTCTTAGCATTTTGAGCCTGCTTATTATACGATTGCTCAACAAGTTTATCGGCTTGCGACAGGGAACTCTTAAGTGAGGCAAGATCTATGCTCGCATCATACTTAACTGAACCAACCGTCGTGCTACCGCTTGCCATGTCAGTCTGCTATCTCCGCTCTATCCCTAATAGGCTGTAGCTGTTCATCAAGTGACTTCCTCGGGGTTTTACTAAAAGCTGACGAAGTGCTAGCCATATTTGCTCCAGCACTTTCCACCAACTTTGTGTACCAGACTTTCCGCGCGCCCTCAAGCATGACACGAACCTCATCTATACTAAGTAGCTCTTTTTCTCCCGATTGCGATACTGTGAACCCACGACGAACAGCCATTAGCGCATCCCAGCCGAAGTAATAGCCAAACTCACATATTTCAAACATTTCTGGTGATACATCAAGCCCTTTTCGCGCTTTTCGACTCTCCAGCCGTCTCTCAGCTCTTTCAATCGCTTTTTGGCGATCTTCTGGCGACAATAGGTCAAGGAAGCTTCTACTCTTCATCGTCTACACCCTTTTCATCAAATATCATTGCGTATAGCTTTAATCGTTCATCGGCGGTTAAACTATTTATAAGCATCTCTGCCTTTTCACCGTTTGAGTCATCTGTGAAGCATCGTTTATAAACATCAAGCTCGTACTTCTGTATCTCGGATATTTCTTCAGATAATTTGTTAATTTTGTCGAGATTTTGTTCGGCAGCAGCTTCTTTTCCGGTATTGCCCTCTATAGAGTCAATGAT
>CAZNVG010000089.1:0-3408 GCA_964576475.1 uncultured Candidatus Saccharibacteria bacterium
AGCATATCGATATGGTCAACGCTGCCCTTGGTACCGAAATTGATGTCGAAACGGTCGATGGTATTGTAACCATGAAAATCCCCGCTGGCACACAGAGCGGTACTGACTTCAAGCTCAGCAGCCACGGCGTTCCGCACCTTAACCGCGACTCTCGCGGTGCTCATATTGTGAGCATACTAGTAGACACTCCCACCAAACTTTCCAAAAAACAGCGCGAACTGCTAGAGCAGTTTGAGAGTGCGAAAAGGCGTAGTATATTTTAAATATGAATATTCTTTTGATTGGTAGCTCCCAAACGAGTGAAACGCTAGATACATATTTTGGAGAGTATACAGATTTTTTTACACGCGCTATTGCAAAAAGTACTACCAAAGCAAATGTTCAATGGACACTTTTTGACGACCTTTATATACAAGTAGGCGACGGCATATTCGAGATAACAGATACAAAGACTAATTTACCACTGAGCACGTACGATATGATTTTGATCCGCGGTAAGGGACTTCGCCAGTTTTTTGATGTGGTAAGAGCCGTTAGTCGATATGCTCACATGCACAATGTGCCTGTTATTAATGATTACAGTGGATTTCGTGATTCGTCTAAGCTAGCCCAGGCTGTACAATTCTATGAAGCTGGGTTACCTGTAGCTACGACACTATACGCGAACCGGGCAGTGCTTAGCGGGGGGCGGGAGCTGCCGTTTGCTTACCCCTGTATCATGAAGGCGGTATTCGGAGCACACGGTAACGACAACTATTTGGTACATTCGCTCGATGATATTCGTGCCATAGCCCAGGGATCTAACCTACGGTTTGTCTTACAGCGTTATATCGAGAACGATAACGACTTTAGGGTGTTGGTAATTGGTGAAAAGGTGCTGGTTATTGGCCGAAAAGCGATAGATGGTTCTCACTTAAACAACACTTCACAGGGAGGTTCAGCCCAGTTAATCCCGCTTGATCAATTACCGGAAGGAATGGCAGCAGATTCGATAAAAATCGCGCGTACTCTTGATATGACGATAGCAGGAGTTGATGTACTCATTGATAAGATAACCGGCGAGTACTCGTTCCTTGAGGTAAATTCGCAGCCGCAACTTATGAGTGGTGCATTTGTGGATGAAAAAGAGGCGCTGTTTGGTGCATTTATCGATGCGAGACAACGCTAACCGCCTGTATAAAAGGCGTATTACTCATAATAAATAGTACATTACGATGCTCTGAATCGACGAATGAGGTTTTATTAGCTTGACCAGCACTATTAAGGGCATCTATGAGGTAGGTGCCGTCAGCACTCATTGATTGAGCCGCTTCCCTATAAACGGCTTCTTCAATGGCTGTAGTGTAGGCTACCAGGCGGCAGCACACTAAGAATTCAAATTTGTTATCAAGATTTATATTGTTAAAGTGTGTGGCGATACGCTGTTCGATTAGTTGCACCATCTCTAGGTATGGCGTTTCACGAACAGTTGACTGGTAAAAGTTGCTTTCTCCGATGATGCAGTGTGTCAATAGGTAAATGAGCAGTAGAGAATCTTGTGGTGTATCTCCATAAGTACTGGCAAGTTTTAGCATTTTATTAGCGAAGTTGGGAAAGTACTGAGTTGGGCGAGGAAATAGTATACTCTCTACAAGGTATATGTAATTTATGGCGTAAGTAGAGAGCACTTTTAGGGCGTTTGTATCCTGCTGAAGTTGCTCGCTCAACGCGTACAGAGTATCTATTGGTATAATCTCGAGTAGCGTATCACGAACGTCTATGTTGTAGTGGAAAAGCAGGTGACGTACTCGAAATAGCGCGAGCATATACCCACGAAGTTGAGGGTATTTTTCGAAGTAAGGAGCACGTATGGCGGCGGCGTTTATTTTTGCTTCTGGTGGACTGTCTATCAGATCTTGTAGTATTTGTTTAATGTCATCTGGTGCGAAGGTGTTACGCAACTGCTCAAGTAACTGGGTTGCTTGTTTATCATTGTCCCACGATGCAAGCCGCGAGACGAAGTGAAACTGTTTATCCGCGGGGAGCTCATCAAAATGAGTAAAATAGTAGTCGCGGATATCTTGATCTAAGGTAGACATAAGCGTGAATATACTTGATTATTTTTTATATCTATGCTATAATATAACAGATATGATACTAAAAAGCAAAGAAAAAAAGATTATTGGTCGTGCGGAACGAGCAAAGCTTCCGCTGCTTAATGATATAGAGCTTCGGGCACGTATTGATACTGGTGCAAAGACTTCGTCCATATGGGCGACTGAAATCTCTGAAACTTCTAAAGGCCTAGTTGTTCAATTTTTAGGTATCGAACATGCTGTACATGAACAAGTGTATACATTCAAACATTACGATCGCGTACGTGTGTCGAGCTCAATGGGGCACGAACAGATTCGGTATAAGATTAAGATGCCAGTTGTGATTCGTGGTCGCAAGATTCTAACAAATTTCACTCTGGCGGATCGTAGCACCCAAGTATATCCAATACTTATTGGCCGTAACACTTTGCAGGGTAAGTTTATCGTTGATGTTTCGCGCGGCTCTCCGTTGCTTGCAAAGGAGAAAGAACGATCACAAGCATTACAACAAGGTATTGAAACGGGAGAGGATGACATATGAAAATTGCAATTTTGAGTAATGGACCCGCAAATTATACTACGAAGCGTCTTAAAGAAGAGGCTAAAAAGCGTGGTCATGATGTGAAAGTGATTAAGTACAAAGATGCTTATACCTCGATTGCAAGTAATGACCCTGTCATTCGCTATAAAGGCGAGTCGCTCGAACATTTTGATGCAATTATTCCTCGTATCGCCCAAAGCTACACAAAGTATGGTACGGCAATCGTACGCCAGTTCGAGGCTCAAGGTAGCTTTACGACCGCTAGTTCTCTTGCGATCAATCGTTCACGCGATAAGCTACGAGCCTATCAAGTGCTTGCCAAGGCTGGAGTGGGAATCCCCAAAACGGTATTTGCCCGAGAATCTGCTAGCTTTGAAGATATTGTAGAGCTGGCCGGTGGCGCGCCGCTCATCATTAAAGTTGCGCGTGGCACGCACGGCAATGGCGTGGTGTTAGCTGAAACGGTGAAGGCGGCAAAAGCCGTAATGCAGGCATTTTATGTGGAAGGTGTGAACTTTTTGGTACAAGAATTTGTCAAAGAGTCCGCGGGTACTGACATTCGAGCATTGGTTGTTGGCGGTCGTGTGGTAGCGAGCGTGAAACGTCAAAGTCTTGACGGCGACTTCCGTTCTAACACGCACCAAGGTGGGGAAGGCGTATCTGTCAAATTAACGGACGAAGAGCGCAAAACGGCTCTGAAAGCTGCTAAGGCGATGGGGCTGCCCATTTGTGGTGTTGATATGATGCGTAGCGAGCGAGGGCCGCTTGTGCTTGAAGTCAATTCAAGCGCGA
>CAZNVG010000090.1:0-3169 GCA_964576475.1 uncultured Candidatus Saccharibacteria bacterium
TCGTCTAATTCAATGGCAACCAAAGGTCTAACATAGGATTTATCGCATAGTACATAATCCACTGACATCCTGTTTATATGTGCGCGAGCAGCACGCCAATCTTGACCTTTAACTTTATGGTCGAGTATTGATGAGATGTTTACTTGTGGGAATATATAGAATCTGTCACCAAAACCCTTAGCCAAGATATCGAAAAATTCATGTTCGGAGCGTGTCATTATGAAATCTTTTCGTCTGTAGTGATACGCAATCATAGGCTTCCCAGCCGAATCTTTATTCTTTTTCTGCGAAAGCTTGCTCAAGATAAGCAATGCTATTACTCCCAAAACTATAAAAAGTAGTGTTTGTTGTGTCATACAAGTCCTTATTTGTTTGATAGTTCGCCAATATCAGATTAACACATATGATTTGTTTGATCTTTCCTTCCTCTGTCTCCTCATTGTACGGGTGAACCAAACAAGTCAAGGTAGCACAGGTCTCGACTTATATTATGACGCTACACTGTATCAATACTGAATTTTTGCCTTATCCGTGAATACACGGCTTCAGTATTATTTGACTGAGTTTTCTGACGACAACTTACTCCTCGTTCTCTTCACCCTCTAGCGCCTCTTTACCTTCAAGAAGCAGCATGATGAAAGAGAAGAAGCTCTTTAGCAAAGATGGTGATACGATACAGGGATTCTTTGGTAACAATGCGATTGTATACACGTTGCCAAAAACCGATACTGCGCTTGATACCATGCACTTTGTGGATGAAAGCTTTGTGTCTGTCCGTTAGATACGATTAACATGAATAAATAATCAATGTATAGAGAATACACGTGCTTCAAGTATATAGCATGAGCATTATAACTGGGCTATTGATAAATCACTATATGCTGATATACTGTTATTATGAAGCAACAAAATAAACTGCAATTACAGGTTGAAGCTAAGTTTTTTAAGGGTTTAGCCGATAAATCACGTCTGGAAATTCTGGAATGCACTCTGAATGGTAAAAAAACAGTAACAGAGATAATAGAAATGACACAACTAACTCAATCAAACGTATCAAATCACCTTTCGTGCCTACTGGAGTGTGGTCTGGTTGTTAGAAATCGTCACGGGCTACACTCTTATTATGCTGCGTCTAGCCCCGAGGTCGAACGATTAATTGATGTTATGAAATCAATAGTAAGCCAACGCTCACGGGAGTTGTTTGAATGCACGAGGTACTAGCTATGGAAGAAAAGGAAACCGTACCTCCAGGCTCATGGTATAGACATCCGCAAATGCGTGCCGCCCTTCTAGCTGGTTTACTAACTACTATCGCTATTGTACTGACCAAACTCGGAATATTAAGCCACACGGCGGCAGTTGCACTTTATATTCCGGCAATAATCCTGGGAGGATACGTCTGGGCTCGCGAGGGCATTGAGGAGTTATTCGAAGAACACAAAGTAGACATCGAAATTCTGATGCTGGCAGCTACAATCGGCTCGGCTGCTTTGGGGTTATGGGAAGAAGCTGCACTACTCGTGTTCATTTACGGGACGGCTGAAGCACTTGAATCATACACGTTTGCCAAAACCCGTGCATCAATCCGTTCGTTACTGGATTTGGCACCCAAAAAGGCCAGGCTTCTTAGGGATGGAACAGCGGTTGTTGTTCCGGCCGAAAGCCTGAAGCTAGGAGATATATTCCTGGTCAAGCCCGGTGAGTCGATTGCCACTGACGGTGTTATTACTAGCGGAGCTTCAAGTGTCGATCAGTCACCGATTACCGGCGAGTCAATGCCCGTAGAGAAACATAAGGGTCTGCTGGTTTTTGCCGCCAGTATCAATCAGGAAGGTGCCTTGGAAGTCAAAGTGACTGCCACCTACGCCGACAACACCTTATCCAAAATGGTACACATGGTAGAGGAGGCTCAGGATAAGAAAAGCAAGGCACAGATGTTTATTGATCGCTTCGGCAGTAAATACTCACCAGTTGTGTTACTTGCCGGCTTCCTCCTAATTGGCTTACCACCGTTATTTGGACTCGACTTCTCTGAATGGGCGACGCGCGCCATCGTGTTCCTGGTGGCAGCTGCGCCCTGTGCACTGGTGATGTCCACGCCAGTAGCAATCGCTACCGGCATAGGCAAGGCGGGACGCAACGGTGTACTCATCAAGGGTGGAATTCACCTCGAAAATCTGGGCAACATCAAGGTCGTTGCTTTTGACAAGACGGGCACACTCACCCGAAACAAACCCGTTGTCACGGATATAGAAGCATTAACTGGTGGCGTAGACGAATTACTGGCACTGGCAGCAAGCGTCGAGCAGTTGTCCGACCATCCGCTGGCACGGGCCATTACCGATAAGGCCATACATAAGGGCCTGACGCTTAATAAGTCTAGGGGCTTTACATCTCTCACCGGTCTGGGTGCAGCAGCAACCGTCGCAGGTCGGAAGATACTGGTGGGTCAACAAGATTTGTTTCCTCGCTCTGATGCAAAGTTTGTAGCCCGGGTGGAGAAACTCAGGAATGAGGGTAAAACTGTTATCTACGTTGGTACTAAACAAGCACTACAAGGGGCGATTGCCATTCGTGATGAGCTCCGGCCGGAAGCTAAGAAAACTATCCGCGAATTACACAATATTGGCATTACGGTAGTGATGCTCACCGGTGACAGCGACGTAACGGCCCGCGCAATTGCCGCTGAGCTTGGCATTGACGATGTCCGGGCCAACCTAAAGCCCGAGGATAAAATACGGGCCGTTGAAGGTTTAAAACAACAGTATGGCGGCGTGGCCATGATCGGTGATGGGGTAAATGATGCCCCTGCATTAGCGGCGGCCACCGTTGGTTTGGCTATGGGTACGGCCGGGACCGACGCAGCTATCGAAGCCGCCGATGTTGCGCTGATGGCTGACGATTTAGGCAAAGTGGTCTACGCTATAACTTTAGGTCAAACTGCCCGGAGTATCAACAAACAGAATATTGTATTCTCGTTACTATTGCTAGCAGTCCTAATCCCTTCGGCTTTGATCGGACTTTTGACGATAACTGTTGCTGTGGTAGCCCATGAAATTGGCGAACTTATGGCTATTGGCAACGGCCTGCGCATCGCACAATAGCTCTCATGCCGTATGCGAGTAGCCTCCTTCCTCTGTCTCCTCATTGTACGGGTGAACCAAACAAG
>CAZNVG010000091.1:0-1816 GCA_964576475.1 uncultured Candidatus Saccharibacteria bacterium
GGAAACGCATCAGCCCGGAAAAAAGCGATCCGGTGTTTGCGTTTTCTGACAAAATCGGTGACATTCCTGTCAGTGTCAGCGAACAGCCGCTCCCGGCATCGTTCAAGACGAACGTCGATGACCAGGTTGCCGAACTCGCCAAAAAATTCAACGCCACGACCAAGATAGACGCTAGCGGCACCAAAGTCTACATCGGCACGTCAGCCAAAGGCCCCCAATCAGCAATACTCACAAAAAACGGCCTGCTTATCCTCATCAAATCAGAGAACAAAGTCGACGAAAAAGCCTGGGCGGAGTACGTCAAATCACTCAACTAATATACCCTTAGCATACAGCCAGGGGTATATTGTTATTGTTTGATCCGTATCTGTGGTTCACTACTTGGTTTTGTACTGCTGGATCGACTGAGCAACTTTGCCGTCAGATTTGAGTTTCTCGTAGAACAGCACCTGGTCTTTGCTGATGATCATCATGTCTTCCGGGCCATGGATCTCGTCACCAAGTTTGATGAGCTGGACGTTACTTTGATCAGTTGACGTTTCCTGCGGGTTCTTTGAATCCTTCGTTTCGGCTGCCGATGACTGGAGGTAATAGATATCGGTAAGCTTCATATTTCCTTCATTAAACGGCTGCAGTTTGCCAAAATACACCTGGCCGTTCGTAAAGAATACGGCCTGGTACTTGCTCGTGTCAATGGCCGTTGCAACGTTTTGTGTTTTAGACCATGCGAACCAGCCGACAACGGCGAGGATGAGGATGATAATGACTATGATAATGGGTTTAAGGAAGCGTTTTGACGATTTTTCTTCTTTTAAGGCATGGCGTGACGGAGCCGCTCGATGTACGGGTTTTGGCTCGTCGCTTACTGATTGTAGCTCCTCTGGCTGCCGATGCGTCGGCTCCGGTCTGTTCGTGGCTACTCTGTCCGTAGGCCTCTGGACACTAAACGGCCCACCATCCATCCTCATATCTGTTTCTCCAATTAGCTATCCTCTTGCTTGCTCTATCATAGCATAAGGGGCATGATCATTTCAACGAAATGCCTCTTGGACCGACACTAGTCCGACAGCATACCGAGATTCTCTCGGACGAGCCCCTCAACGTCAACGTTATCCGCAACGTTCATATTGAACGTAACGGTGAAATCCTGCTTTCCATCCGGGCCACGCTCAATCCCTTCGACGATGTCGACGCCTGCGTCGGTCAGATGAATCCCTACGTAGATAGTCGCTTCCGCAGTCGCCCTACCTTTGGATTTGATGAGCCCCTTGTCGGTTAAAAACATAAATGCGTTGTAGATGTCCGTCGTCGACGGGTTAATGTCGAGCAAGTTGCTCGTCAGCCATTTCTTATCACTTGTCAGTCCCATGCTGCCGGTTTTCTTATTAATAAACCCGAGTTGGCGATAACGCATACTTAACGGAACTGTGCGCTGCAGCTGGTAGAAGTAAAGTAGGACTTTGCCTGCGGTTTCTTTAATTGTCACGTTTCATGCTCCTGAGCCATTCTGGCACCTATTGTTACCAGTATACACGGTAGGGACGTTTCTCAATAGATGAAAGTCCCGACTGTGTTTCGTTAGGATTTGCCGTTTAGATACTTGCCGGCAATACTGAGCGCAAATGAAGGTAAGATGATAAACACATCTATGACCAACAGTTTGATGAGCGTCTCACTGAGTGCAGAGTCTGGTTTGTCCGGACCCGATCCTGTCAGGACTACCAAAATTCCTAGTACCCCAAAAACGATCGAGGCGTAGATAAATACCTTTGTAGCTATTTTTTGCATACTTCTAGTATACCAAAGTGATACGCGA
>CAZNVG010000091.1:1826-3142 GCA_964576475.1 uncultured Candidatus Saccharibacteria bacterium
CAGCAACTGGTTTTTCTGGGTTGTCGTTAGATCAAAAATACGAAGCAGCATATCGTCAATTGACCTCGCTGATTTACGTGACGCCTCAAGGCTTATCGCAGGGTCGATATGCTTGCTAACATAGGATTCGCGGAATGCTTTGGTCTCTTCGTCAAAAACAGCCAGACGTGAAACGGGACTCAGTATGTCGTCTTTTGAAAGCTTAGCCAGGCGCTTTTCGTATTGGTTTCTCATGCCAATCACCACGACCAAATCAATATCACTCTCAAGAATATTCGCGATCAGTCCGTCATAGACAGATCGTATTTCCTTGGTTCGCTTATCGATATACGCTAACCGCTCGTTTTCAGCACGAATCATCTTTTTCTGCTGTGATCGAATCCGCCTTGATACAACAAACCGTCGCCATGCAGAAGCGTGTGGATCAATGACATAAATGTGATGTTTGGCTGCTATGTCTTGGCAAAGCATGTAGTTGATCTAGTGCTGTTTCATATCGAGCACTTCCTGCTGGAACAGTAGAAATAACTCTTTGATACGCACTCGTTGTTTACGATGTGCGTCACGTTTCTTACCCACACCATACAGATTGATGATGAATTTTTGCACCACGTCTGATTCGCGTAACGACACTACCTTGTGAATCGTCGGTTGTGTTTCGTCAGCACTCAGAAAAAGGTGTTTCATCATGGCTTTACGAAATGTTGGCTCTGACCGCTTTACACGCAACTCACGTAGCAGAGGCTGCAGCATTTCTTCCCACGTTATCAATACCGTATATGCACTTACTGTCCGTGATTCGAGCCGGGCAAGCAGCGCTCGCTCAGTAGGAGTATATAAACCATATAACCTAGTTGCTTCACGACGAAAAAGCTCCATGTCGTTCATGAGCAGATCTTCGTACTGCTGTCGTCTGACATGCTCTCGTTCTAGGAGTAATGCTATGTCTGTTTTCATTACTGTACTTTCATGCGCATGTATGAATACTCGTCGACTTTTTGCCAACGCGGAGACATGGAATTATAGCGGCGGATCTCCCCACCGATTTTTGCAATCCGCACCAATGCCGGATTATACGGGCTCAGCGTACGATAAAACATCCTCTCCTGGTCAGACTCTGTTTTTCGTCCGGGATACGCGTTAAGGAAAGCTTTGTGGCCGTGGCGCATAAAGTAGGTTTCGTCACCATTCGGCGGTAAAAATTCTTCAGCTTCAATACCTATTGATTTGATGATGTTCTTTACATCAAACAACGTAAGAGAATCATTGGACTCTACGAGCGCGTAAAGTGTATGTTTATCAGATTGAAAGATAGT
>CAZNVG010000092.1:0-3117 GCA_964576475.1 uncultured Candidatus Saccharibacteria bacterium
CAACCAGAGGTAACTCTAGGGAAAGTGCCACAGAAACGAAACTACCTCGCTCCCTCAAGACATTTTATCGGTGACTTGAGGGAGCGAGGTACAGATGAAACGAGTGGGGTAAAAGCCCACAGTCCTGATAGGTGACTATTAGGAGAGGTAAACCCTGTCAGCTGCAAGGGATGGGCGATTGTCTATAAGGCAAAAAAGCGACCCGCTTAAAGCTCGTCATTCAACCGCAAGATCGTATTGGCAACAATACGACTAGATAGATGACCAGCCACGACAGAACCCGGCTTATCGGCTGTCTGGGCAATAAAAAACACTGCTCTCGTCACGAGGCAGTGTTTTTTATTGCGCTACGAGCAAAAATCGTTATTTCTTGACTGTTTTCACTATTTCTGCAAATGCAGCGGGTTCGTTCACAGCAAGTTCTGCGATGATTTTACGGTCGAGTACTATCTTTGACTGCTGAAGTCCTTGGATTAGTCGACTGTAGCTGATGCCGTTTAGTCGAGCAGCCGCGTTGATACGGGTGATCCAGAGAGAACGAATCGCACGCTTTTTGTTACGCCTGTCCCTGTACTGATACTGCAGGGCTCGCGTTACCGCTTGACGGCCAAGCTTGATGCTTGAACGGCGGGCTTGTTGCATGCCCTTTGTCTGTTCTCTGATTTTCTTATGTCGCTGATGTGACGTGACGCCTCGTTTTACTCTCATTTTATGCTCCTAGGGCTCGTTTAATGGAAATTCTGGTCTTTCCTTCGATTTGTCCTTCGATATTGTGACGGCGTTTGCTGTCAGATGTTTTTTTCTGCTGAAAATGGTTTGTGTGAGCGTGTCCATGAAGAAGCTTACCGGTCTTTGTAGTCCGAATTCGCTTCGCCGTTCCGCTGTGTGTTCTAATTTTTGGCATTTGTGCTCCTTATCATTGCAGTAAGTTGTCTTCCGGCAAACTGCGGCTTCTGGTCTACCACCACCTGATCACCGAGTCTCTCCAAAAGCTTGTCCATCATTTTGTCACCCAGTTCTTTGTGAGCAAGTTCGCGACCTCGGAATACAACCGATATGCGGACCTTATGCCCTTGATCGAGGAACTTGGTTACCTGCTTAAGCTTAACCTCAAGGTCATGTTCGCCGATCTTGAGGCCAAAACGCATCTGTTTAACTTCAAGATTCTTGCTAGCTTTCTTGTTTTTTTGTAATTGTTTGGTGCGCTGGTAGCTATATTTGCCCCAGTCGACTACCTTAGCAACCGGTGGACTGGCATTGGGAGAGATCTCGACAAGATCGAGGCCGCTGCGTTCAGCTTCCTGTAGCGCTTCAGCGCGAGTGAGGACGCCAATCTGATTACCAGAAGCGTCGATTACTCGTAAGTTAGGGGAGCGAATGGCCCCATTGACCCGTATGTGCTGGTCGCTAATGTCGAAACTCTCCTTTATGTGCCTGTCTATCTACCTGAGAGAAGATGCTAACAGGTTACAGCCTCGAGGTCAAGCGCTAACGGTAGAAAAACTGGGCAAAATGCGATACTGCATCGCTTCGGTCATGTGCGTAACGCTTACTTTTTCAGCGCCTTCAATATCCGCAATGGTGCGAGCGACCCGTATTGTTCGAAAATAGCCTCTTGTAGATAATTGGAGTCTATCTGAGGCTTGATCGAGTAGATCTATGACTTCCTGGTCGAGTATAGAATTTTTGCGTATATAGGCACTGCTCATGGATGCATTTGTTTGATGTCTTTCGACAAATCGGACTTTTTGTAAGGAGCGTGCTTTTTCTACCCGTCTTTGGATAGCAGCACTGGTGTCCGACTTGTTTGCGGCGGTAGGCGTAAGAAAGTTCGAGGGAAGCCTCTCTACGCGTATGTGTAGATCGATGCGGTCAAGTATGGGTCCTGATAACTTCTTCTGGTATCGTAGTATCTCTTGCGAAGTACAATTGCATGTTTTGACCGGGTCTCCGTAGAAGCCACAAGGACATGGGTTCATGGTGGCGACAAGTATAAAGTCGGAAGGGAACGATACTGATCGAGAAGCTCTAGAGACGTGAATAGTTCTGTCCTCCATGGGTTGACGTAAGGCTTCCAGAGCTTGCTTGCTGAACTCGGGTATCTCGTCCATAAACAGCACTCCACCATGACTAAGACTTATCTCACCCGGTCTAGGGTTTTGACCTCCTCCGACAATCGAGATATGACTTGCAGAATGGTGTGGAGATCTAAATGGTCGAGTTTCTATTCTTTTTTCAAAACTAGCAGCTATAAGACTGTGGATCTGGCTTATAACTATCTGTTCCTCAATCTCAAGAGGTGGAAGTATTCCGACGAGCGCCTTCGCCAGCATAGACTTGCCGGTGCCGGGAGGCCCTGTCATGAGAACGTTGTGATGGCCGGCGGCGGCAATTTCTAGTGCTCGTTTTGCCTGTTGTTGCCCAATAATATCCGAGAAATCTACTTCGGGCGGTTGTTGGATGATGGGGTCATGAAGTCTGCGGTATTGTTTTGAGGGTGACAGACCATTTAGAAACTCATACGCATCACGTAGGCTTTTAACCAAATAATGTTCGCAGTTAGCAACCAGACTTAGCTGGGACGAGTTTTCCATAGGGGCAAGTAATGATTTACGGCTATCTCTTACAGACGTAGCCATTCCGAGTATTCCGCGTACAGGTCGAGTGGTGCCATCCAGACCCAGTTCTCCAACGACCCAATATTGATCTAGACTCTCGGCTTTAATTTGACCGCTTCTAGTCAATATAGCTAGGGCGATAGGTAGGTCATACAATGAACCGTCTAATGCTTCTCCCGCAGGTGCTAAGTTAATCGTGATTCGTTTACGAGGAAAATCCAGACCGGAGTTTAATATTGCTGCACGTACACGCTCTTTAATGCCGTCTGCTGTCCTATTTGAGGTACCGACAATCGACATTGATGGAAGGCCATTGGCCATATCGCATTCAACGATAATTGTCTGCGCTTCGAGCCCCTGAATGCTGTAGCTTTTGATGGTTGAAACCAAAGTAACTCCATCCCACCGCGCTAGTTATATGCGTATGATAACTCGTCTCTAATAAAAGAACAACGGCTTGCGAGAAGCCGTTGCTGAGGAGCTTTTTTGTTTTTGAGTA
>CAZNVG010000093.1:0-3105 GCA_964576475.1 uncultured Candidatus Saccharibacteria bacterium
TTGCGAGGCACTAAAGCGCATACCGCAAACTGGATCGGTGACAATCGGAAAGAGCGCCTTACTGTCAATCGGCGTTTCGATACGATGTTGTTTCCGCAAAAAATCATGGATAATTCGGATTGATTTGGCGATACTATCATCACTAAGCCGGTAGTATGATTCCCGTCCGCTTTTACGCACAATCACCAGGCGTTGTTGGCGGAGCAGCGTGAGGTGCTGGGATAGATTAGCCTGACGGAGTCCGAGCATCTCAACCATTTGGCCGACGTTGAGCTCTCGATTTCCAAGCAATAATATAATCTCCAACCGCTTGTGATTAGCAATTACTTTAAAGACTTCTTCTTCGATAGCGAGTAGTTCTGTGCTCATATAGACCAGTATAGCAATAATTTAATACATTCGCACTATTGAATGTATTATTTGTTTCGTGTACTATGATAAGCAGTATGAAATTTGCACGCCTCAAACAGTTTGCAACCAGCGCGACACTTGCGCTTTCTATCGTGTTCTCGTTCGGCATGGGTATGCCCGCCGCCGCCATGGCTGCGACGCCAATGGATGGTATGGCTCACGAAAACACCAATGTCATTAACTGCATCAACCAGCATCATACTGCCCCTGGTGCCGCAGAGAAGACCAAGGTCGACCGACTTGAGAACGAAGACGATGAGCCAGCACCCAAACCGCTACCATATTTTGTCCAGTTTCAAACAGGATTTGTCGAGCAGCATCGAACTGCCCCGAAAGATATCACCCGCTCCTCTTCATATCATCCACCAGACATAATAAGGCTCACTAGTAATATCCGATTTTAGGCCATACTCCTTCTCCCCTAGAGAATTACTAATGTAAGGAGTATATTTTTATGAAATCATTTCACGATGAGCTGTCGGCTAGCGATGGGAAGCACTATGCATTCGATGTCGTCTGTGGCATGGATATCATCGCCGAGAAGGTAAAACACCAAAGCGAATTTCGAGGCAATAGTTACTATTTCTGTTCCCATGCCTGCCAAAAACATTTTGACGACTATCCTGAGCGATACGTTTGGGACGAGGCATAACACCATGGCAAATAATAAAGTAAAACGAAGAAGAGCACATATGAACCCTAACACACAACACCAGCAGCAACCACAAAGCCACACTAAAACCGTTCCAATCAAGGGCATGCACTGTGCATCTTGTGAACTGCTTATTGCCGAGGAACTCGAAGCCATTCCGGGAGTAGAAAGTGCTCAGGCGAGCTTGAAAACGAATTCCGCCACAGTAGTAAGTGCACAGCGCGTTTCGGATGCAGCGATTGCCGATGCCGTAAAAGCAGCGGGATACGAAGTTGGCATCGAAACAGGAAAGAAGCCTTTACTGACTCGCAACCAACGAATATGGAAGGATGTGGCAATCGGGGCAACGCTTGTCGTGTGGTTTCTATTGATGTTCAAGATATTTGGCATCGATAAACTGCTTGCGGCAACGACAAACAGTAGTAGCGTCGGTACGATGGCGTTGCTTGTCGGGCTAACGGCTGGGTTTTCCACCTGTATGGCGCTCATCGGTGGCCTTGTCTTAAGTGTCGCCTCAAAATATGCCGAGAACCACCCAACCGAAACACCCTCACAGAAATTTCGTCCTCACCTGATTTTCAATATTGGTCGAGTGGTGTCATTTGTTGTCCTCGGAGCCGTTATTGGCGCCATCGGTTCAGCGTTCTCACTAAAAGGATCAATGCTTGGCTTCCTAACGATTATCGTTGGGGTGGTTATGCTGGTTCTTGGCCTGCAATTGACCGAGGCATTCCCTCGCATTACAAAAGGGCTGACATTGCCAAGTGGGCTTGCTAAGAAGCTTGGCATCAAACAACGTGGTGAGCGCGAATATAGCAATAAGAACGCATTCCTCCTGGGAGCAGTAACATTCTTTTTGCCCTGTGGTTTTACGCAAGCAATGCAGCTTCTCGCTGTAAGCACAGGAAGTCCCGTTCAAGGTGCGCTTATTATGGGCGCGTTTGCGATTGGGACAGCCCCAGGACTCTTGAGTCTTGGCGGTCTTACATCAGTCGTAAAAGGCGTCTTCGCGCAGCGGTTCTTCCGTATTGTTGGCGTTATCGTCGTCGCGATGGCAATAATCAACTTGTCGAACGGCTATACGCTCATGGGTCTTAATCGGTTCTTCGATACCATCAAGCTTCCCGCAAAAAGCCAAGCCGTTAGCAAGCAAGACTCGGCAGGGTCAGTCATCCTCAATACGACGTTCAGACTGAATGAAGACATTACCCCGAGCACATTTACCGCAAAGGTTGGTCAGAAAACAACATTGCTCGTTGATGTGCAAGAGGATGGTCAGGGCTGTATGAGCACCATCATGATCATCGGTCTTGACGACACCCCACAGTACCTAAAAAAGGGTAAGAAAATTGAACTAACGTTCACCGCGAGCGAGCCGGGCAAGTACACCATTGCCTGTGCAATGGGTATTCCGCGGGGCACGATAACGGTAACAGAATAAGGAGCATTTGTGTACGACCAAACTTTTACAATACATGGCATGCACTGCGAAGCATGCACTAAACTGTCTGCGAAACGTATCCGCTCCATTAGTGGCGTGTCTGACGTAAGCGTAGAATTAGCAACAAACCTTGCTACAGTCGTGGCGGATCGGCCAATTACGATCAATGAGATTAATGCCGTACTATCAGATATGGAGTACAGCGCTGAGGAAAAAAATGTCTAAGACTATTACCTTATCTATCACGGGCATGCACTGCGGCTCGTGCGAAAAGCTTATCGGCTCCGAGCTCGAAGAGCTAGCAGGAGTGGAGTACTATGCTATTTCTGAACCAAACAAAAGCGGGACGGTCACCTTCGATGAAACCGTGACAAGCGTAGACGATATCATAGCGGCCATCAAAGTCGCTGGCTACGACGCAACTGTCGTCAGCGATCAGAAGAAACCGGCTGGGTTGTTGCAGAAGCTGCTCGTTGGCGAGGAGAAGCCCGTTGAAACACCTTCTGCGCCGCAACGTGTTCGAGTTGAGCTTCAGACCGTCGCAGACGGTAGCGTGACAATTGGTGCTGACGGCAGACCGACCTTTAATGGTACGATGAGC
>CAZNVG010000094.1:0-3052 GCA_964576475.1 uncultured Candidatus Saccharibacteria bacterium
GGTGCGGTAATTGCATATTTTTGATTCACGCCAGCGGAGCTGTTTTTCCATGCAAAGTCCTTGTCGCGATATCTCCCTCTCTGGTCCTCTTGGTTATACATTTTCACCGCCTCATCTGATAGCGGTGCCCAGAAAATAGGTGCTTTATTTGTGTCGCGAACATAGCACAAGATGTACTGATGTGACACACTCGCATATTTGGAGCGCAAGCCACCTCCAGTGCTGGAATGCCATATGAATTGTGCCACAAAGTTTGACTCGCTAAAAATCTCATCGCAAATCTTACGCAAGTGTGGCTGTTCGGCGTCATCAATTGAAATAAAAATCACCCCGTCATCCGTCAACAGATTTCGCGCCAGCTTGAGGCGTGGGTACATCATGTTTAGCCAGTTGCTGTGGTAGCGGCCGGCGGTTTCGGTGTTGGTGCTGATCTTTTTGTTGCCTTCGTCGACTTGCTTGCTAAACTCGAGGTAGTTCTGCAGGCCTTCCTGGAAGTTGTCGGGATAGACGAAATCTTTGCCGGTGTTGTACGGCGGGTCGATGTAAATCATCTTGATGGCGTTGTGGTACTGCTTTTGCAACACCTTCAGCACCTCGAGGTTGTCGCCTTCGATGAAAATATTCTGTGTAGTATCCCAATCTTTACTCAGCTCCGGCGCCGGCTTCAGCGTTGCAGTTGTCGGGTCTTGCGCCGCGCGCATAGCACGCTTCTTGCCTGGCCAGAACAGCCCAAACCGCTCATTTGTATCACCGGCATCCTCCGCTAGCAATTCCTTCAGCTTCACCACATCTACCTTGCCATCGGCAATCGCCTCCGGCACCAGCTCCTCTAACTTCTTCGCCAAGTCGGTCTGAAAATCAGGTGTCTTGCCCGTAAGCTCATGGATGTCTCTAATTTGGTCATCGTCTTGCATAAAATCTCCCTGATCTGTATCTTATGATTATTGTATCACCCTGAAATGTATGACGAATAACTTCTCGGTCTGGGCTTGGCCCTCTGAGGCCTGCTGCGCAAGAGCAATTTTTTCTGCTATCTCATCATCCATACTGTCTTCGAGATCGTATTTTTGACGATTAAGCTCCCGTACTTTTTTACGCAAAACTTGCTTGTCGCTCGCAATCTTTAGTCGCTCGGCACTTAAGACAGTCTTGCGCTCTTTCTTCTCGAGCTCATTTATCTGGCCCTCAAGTTTATCGATCTTCATTTCGAATTCAACTAACTTGTCTTTATACTGTCGCTCCAGCAGGTCTTTTCTATCTAGATATGTCTCGGTGTTTCGATCCTTTACTTCAGCGTGACGTTCCTGGATTTGCTGAGATAAATAATCTGTTAGACTTGGTGATACATTGATCGGTTTGGTTAACGCGCTTTCTGCTGTTAGGTCAAGGATATTGCGGCATACCTCGGTATCAAGCATAAGTCCGTCTGAGGTTTCGGCGGCAGCAACGATATAGCTCTCACTCATATCAGTTGCTCCAGCTTTCATCGGGAAGGTTACTTGCTGTACGACCATGACTCCATCCGTACCTGCTAGCTTCTTGACGTCACTTGAGATGCGATCGGATTGAGAAATACTAAATGATAGTTCGGCGGGCGGGGTGTCGGCGTTCTTTGCGGCGCCCCGGACGTATTCCGCCAAGTCACCCGCGTATTTATACTGTCTCGCGTGTGGCACGCGATCCGTTTTGTAAAAATATAGGCCCGTGTCGATATCCTTGACCGGAGCGGATCTTAATGCGAATACATGCTCATCCTCGAAATCTGCCATGTCTCTAAGCTCGTAGCGAGTAAGCCCCATAAACATTCGCTCAAAACTATTGAATGCCTCTGCTGCTTGTTCGCTATAGCGCTGAAAGCGATCCTGAACGTGTGGATCAAGCCCATCAAAAATGCGCGCACGTGCTGCGTGTTGTTCAGTAGTGATTTCATCTTTGAATTTTTCTTGCAGCTGTTCGAAGCGCTGACTAATTTCTTCGTCCGTGCGGCAGGTGTTTAGGATATCGCTAATCGTACGCTCAAAATCAATACCACTTTCTATGGCACCAAGTACGTCGTTACTTGCTCCAAAGGTGCTTTTAAACAGATTGAATTTGTCATTCAAGAGGTCAAGTATACGTTTTTCGGCAGTATTGCCCTCATTGCTAAAGTTGACGACAACTACATCGTACTTCTGCCCCATGCGGTGGACGCGACCGATGCGCTGTTCGACGCGCTGCGGGTTCCATGGCAGGTCATAATTGATAAGCATTGAACAAAACTGCAGGTTAATACCTTCACTCGCCGCCTCGGTGGCAACCATAATCTGTATATCGTCCTCTTTGAACTTGTCGATGAGCGCCTTGCGGCGATCAGCCGACTCGATACCGGTGATAAGATCCGTGTCTTTATTGGCTTGCTTCCATTCGTTATATATCTTCGTCTGCTCGGACGACCTATTACTACCGTTGAAAAGCACGTACTTGCCTGAGAAGCCTTGCTCATCAAGCACTCTTGCAATGTATTCTTGCGTAAGTGTTGATTCTGTGAATATGATAGCCTTACGAGCTGCTTTTGACTCGAGTGCACTGAAGCCGATATTTATTGCTTCAACTAGGTGCTCTGCCTTCACGTTACTCGTAATTGACTCCGCAAGTTTCGCATATCCTCTCAGCTCGTCGATTTCAGCCCGAAACTCAGCGCGTTCCTTTGCTGATGCAAGTGAGATATCATCGATAACACCGCTATTCTCATATTCTTCTATCTCTTCGTCATTTAGGTCGCCAAATTCTACAAGTCCTCCGCGGTTATCCCGCACTTTTCCGTTGGCATATTCATCTTCCATGCGTGAGACAATGTTGCGTAGTGTACTAGCGACGGCGAACGAAGAGGAGCCGAGGCGCTTGCGCATGATCAGTGCAGCGAGATGCCGTTGAGATGATGCAAATGCGTATAGCTTTTCTCTATGTAAATAATCATCAACGAGGTCATATAGCTTCTTTTCATCACCGCTAGGCATGAACATGACTGTCCTTGCAATACGGTCGGTATAGTTAATGTACTTTCGAGCCTCAG
>CAZNVG010000095.1:0-3034 GCA_964576475.1 uncultured Candidatus Saccharibacteria bacterium
TGTGTCCGCCAGTATTTGATAGGTAGGTAAATTGACCAAATGTTGATGGCTTTACAAAATAAATTAGCTGCTCATTGCGGTTCTCCGAATAGATCTGTTTTGTTGATTCCTTTTGACGAACACCTTTAATAAACCAATTATTACCTGTGTTATCACTTCGTTTTTCATCGAGCAATGCAGGGAAAGCGTGGCCGATATCCCACTGATCTAAATTCACGGCAATCGCCACCCAGCTACCGCCAATGCCACTGAGCGTTGTAGCGAGATTCTCTGGTGTAGCGTGGATCGCACTTTCTTTTGCAATTTGACGTAATACGATATTATCTTCGATTGAAGCCGATTGTTGCCCAAGCTCCTCCGCGTTATGGTCGATAAAGTACCCATGATGCCAGTCAACAAAAGCCTCTTTGTCAAATACAGTGTTAATACCGTATTGCTTGTAGCCCTTTTGTCCACGTGGTCTCTTGATCGAACGATGGCTCTTGCGAACAAGTGAATGAAGTACGGCATTATCAAGGTAAGTTGTTTCTGCTTTTTGCCGAAAAGACTCTACCTTTGCTTTATCAAGGGGAAGGCTTGCGAGTTTCTTTTGTTCGGCGGCGATACGAACCTCACAACAAAAATTAATCGCTGAACGTAACTCGTCACTAAAATCTTCATGGCCGGGTATCGAGTAAAAGGGAGACTTTTCGGCTTGAGATAATCCTCCAGTGAAGAAGTCTGTCTTTTCAAGTAGGGCGATAGACAAAAAACGCTCAATCATTTCGGCATTTATGCGGTGCTCTCCTGCAAGCTCAGCCCACAACGCACGTAAGTCGTCAGAATAATTATGTACACTGTGCATATGTCCGTCTGCGACGAGATCGATTGAGTCAACTCTCCAGCTATCGGCGAGATTATCATCAAAGCACTGAATAATTCTCTCTGTTGCGTACTCAAACTGCCACTTTCGCTGTGTCTCACGGATGAAACTCGCATATGGGTTGGTTCCAGCAACATCTTTTTTACGAAGGTAAGCAATAATAAGCACGATTGAATTGTCAATGTCGTGCTGAGCACCTGACGGTAAGCTGTCCACGCGGCGTGATACGTACGCTTCATGAGTGTGCTTTTTCAATAGGCCTGAAAGCATCTTAAAAAGTGTTGTATTTGCGTTTTTTGCTGCAACTAGCGTACCGTGTCGAACGTCTTTAATTCGTCTCAGTAATAAGTCACGGACTACACGCTTCTGTTCATTATTGTGTCGACCAGTTTTTTCTTTGGCGTCATAAAACAATATGTCGGTGTGTTCTTTGTACCTGCTCGTTATATATTCGCGCAGCTCGTCACTAATACCATCTTGGTTATAGAGACATAGCCCAAGAGTATTTGCAAACCAACGCTCCGATCTAACAATCGCAGTAATATGATCGGAATGGTGCGATGAAAGAACATTTTTATATATAAAGCCAATAAGTAACTTTGCCACATCAGTTATGTCTTTTAATACGGCTGAACGTAAAGCGTCATCGATGATATCGAATAATCTTGACTGTTCTTTGCTCAGGAAATCAGCACCCCAGCTGTGTAATTCCGCTTCAGCTGCCTTCATGTCATAGTTGTCGTTCTCCATGTGGCGCGTCATAGCTTGATCGGTTGCGTCAAGCAGGATCTGATACCAGTCTAGTGCATGTTGAAGCGTTGCAATGTTTTGAGATGACATGGCGTTGTAAATCGCTTCCTCAGTGTCATCAAGCCAATCATTTATCCACTGAAGTGAGCTGCGAGGTTCGCCTATATCGAAGCAGCGTTTGATTAATGCAAGTGCCGAATTGGCATCTGGTTCGATAACACCTTTTGCACATATAAGTTTGCCGACTACACTACTGCTCCGTAACTCGTTGTAAGGCAATACGTGGAGCTCGAATAGAAACGATGACTGATTCCTGCTGGCTTGCTCCGTCTCAGTTATTGCTGTATTTTGGCGTAATTGCTTCAACGCTACATTATTGCTCTTTCTGTGTTGACGATTAAGCTTTTGCAGACCTGCATCGATTTTGTCGACATCTATCGTCGCAATAACTCCAATACGAGAGAGTCGTACATCGTAAACAGAATACTCACGCTCGTCATCTAGCGAGATATGCAAATAATTAAGGTTTTTTGCTCTTTTAATTTGCTCGTATTGAGCATTACGAGCAATGCGCTGACGTCTCAACTCAAAAACGTGCTGCTCAACAGTATCGTTAATCATCCATTCGGTGATTTTTTTGAGAGAGGTAGTCTGAAACAAGATTGCAAACACACGATGTAATGCGTATATCACGATGAGTGTGCTCACTAGAAGTGCCGCATAGACGTGCGAAGTCATATATGTATTAGAAAACAATGTAGCAGCGATAGTCGATACTATTAGCAAAATCGTTACTTCACGAAATTGTACATAGCCTAAAATCGCACGTGCTCCGACGCTATTGATATCTCGCTGCTGCTGCATCGCAAGCAAATAAATCGGAATCATTATCGTAAAAAGCGCGGCCTGGTAGGCAACTGGTATGCCACTTGGAATTTCTGGCAACCTAGGGAAGTAGCTATACTCCTGTAGCAATGCTACACACGATATCACTCCTAAAGCGATCATGAAAACGGCAACTATCCAAACTACTGTTTTGAAGTAGGTTAGACCACGTATCTTGTAATAAAGCAGCGTCGTTTTGTCTTTAACATTATATTTGAGTCGCTTTACCCTTACTAATAGATAGTCTACTCTCGTAAGAACAGCCGCCACAAAAGGATCGATTACCTTTCGCCTGACAACTACCCATTGAGATTGATTTAAAAATGTTTTTACCTTCATACTCTGTATCTATGATAACACTGGTGCCTCACTTGATTTTGAGCAGCTTCTTATGACCCATAGATGCATGGCCGAAGGCGCGTAGCGCGGCGGCTCTGTCGCCCAAGCGAAGCCCTGCCGCCTCTACTATTTATGGTAGTCGAACCACCAGAAAATCCGACCTTTTCAACTAAAAAAGAAAAATACGGCGGGGGGAAT
>CAZNVG010000096.1:0-3016 GCA_964576475.1 uncultured Candidatus Saccharibacteria bacterium
AATGGTTTGGAACCGAGGTTAGAAAAGGACGGATCGATTGGCGTGTATGGCGTGTCAAAAAATCTGCTTGGTGATGTTTCGACCGGAAACGAGAAAGATTCAGAGCTTCTCCAAAAAGCACGACAAAACGGCAAAAAGGATAACTTATTGTTCCGTATTCCTGCACCAGTAGTCATAGAGGCTAACAAAAAAGTCAGTAGTGTAAAATCTTGGTTTACGCTAAATGGCAAAGATCTCACCATCAATGCAACTGGCCTAAAATCTGCTACATATCCACTTAGTATTGACCCGAGTGTATATGTTGAAACAGCCGCAAAACTCATGCGAGGAAATAACGAAAGCAATATAGATTTTGATATTGATAATGAATTGATTCAAAAAAGCCAAACTACTGGGGCGAGAATCGATGCCTGGCAAGGTACTCAAGATATGACACAAGCGACTTGGAATGGTGGTACGGCAGCAGCCGGAGGATACGTCTATAGAGTGGGTGGTTCCACGGGGCCAACCAAGCCACAGATTGTTGAGACACAACAAACACTAGCAGGGTCTAATACAGGAACGTTCACGATGACAATGCCTGCGAGTCGTACCGTCGGTGATTTATACATTGCTATGATGTGTCACGACGGTAGTAATGGTAGCGGTACTGGCGGCAGTACAAGCGGTAATACGATCTCAACACCGAGTGGGTGGACGAAATATGCCGACCTTCAGGGTTTCGCAGCGTATTACAAGGTTGGCACTGATCAAGGTTCAGGGCTAGAAGCGGTTAACTATGCATGGACAGGAAATAGTGAAGAATGGGCTGGGACAATAATAAGAGTTACAGGATTTGACTCGGCCGACCCAGTAAGCGGTACTGTGGGAACTGGTTTTAGTACTTCAGCGGCTGTGCCAGTCTATCCGACTACCACTCCCGACAATGACGCGACTCTAGTATTACGCGGGACTGGTTTCGACCAAGATAACCCAAGTGCTACAGGCTGGGTGCCGTCAGGCCATACCAAAATTGACTCCTCTAGTAGTAGTGGAGGCGGTAATGGTAGCTGTGGCTTCGCTGCAGCCAGCCTGGACACCCCCCCATTATCTGGCGCTGCAACAGGTACACAAACACTGACCAATGACGCTTCAATCAACGATGATTATGGTGCAGCAACAATAGCAATTAATCCGTCGTCTACTACTTCGGCGGTACAAAATACCGTATATTGGGCGTCATTTAACTCAACAACTCGTGCTATTGATAGCCCGAATCCTGGCAATGGTGCATGTTCTGGTTGGTGCACAAACAGTGCATATAACTTGCCAGAGGGGAGGGTTGGCTACTCACTTGTTACATATAATGGATTTTTGTATGCTTTGGGCGGATCAGATGGGACAAATAGAGAAAGTACTGTATTCATCGCCAAACTTGGAGCCAACGGTGAACCCCAGAAGTGGCATCCAGGAACTGGCACCAAAGATTATTGGTATACAGACACCGGCTTAAATGGTGCTACCGCAAGGAGTTATCATGCTGCCGTTGCGTATAACAATAAGATGTATATATTGGGAGGCCAAACTAATGCGAGCGCAGGTGGCGTAACCACTGTTGAAATGGCGACTATCAACCCCCACGGTACGCTCAGTAGCTGGACGACGAGCGGTACCCAAGCCCTGCCGGATGTGCGACATGGCCACAGTGTTCATATATATAACGACGTGATGTATCTAATAGGTGGAAACAGTAACGGAACGCTGAGGAATACGGTTTATTACAGCAAACTTACCACTGCAGGGGCTATGAATTCGTGGACAGCCACATCGAACTTCACGACTGCCAGGACGTCTCAAGGAGGTGTAATGACATCTGTCTGGGGTGGATATCTATATATTGGTGGTGGGTGTACTGCAGTTAATGGTAGCGGTTATTGTACGACGATCGCTACTGATATGCAGCTTGCTAGTATTAACGCGGACGGCACTCTAGCAGAATGGAACTCAATACTAAATCTGCAAAACGAACGAATCGGATACTCATTTTTAGCGTGGCAGGGAGGATTATATAGACTTGGTGGCTGCGCACGACAGAACACTTCTACTGGAAGCTGCGCATCTACATTAGCGGATGTTGACTACGGCGTAATTAATGAAGATGGTGATGCGAGCACGGTGAACCAATCTGTAGATACTGCCACAGCACCGTGTAGTGGAAGTAACTATAGTTGTAACTTGCCCGGCACAACATACATCGGGAATATGCAGCCGGCAACGGCAATTATGAATGGTTATCTATACATCATTGGGGGTTGTACAAACAACGGCTGCTCTTCGACTATAGGAAATGTTGCATATCAGGCGATTGGCAGTGATGGAACATTACAACGTCCCGCAACCTGTCCTGGCGGTACATATAGGGGCAATGCCTATTGTGTTGATAGTACAAACACTATTAGTGGTGGCATAGCCGCGGCAGGAGTTTCAGTGTTCAACGGCAGGATTTACCTCGTCGGCGGTACGGACGGGTCTAATTTGAAGGGAAATCTTTATTACAACACCGTTAATAATGACGGTAGTCTAGCTGGAGCATGGACTTCGCAAGCACTCACCGGTGGTGGCGGTGTAGGCGCCACATCAGTAAAATACGGATACGCATATGCTCGTGCTAACCCTTCGCTTGCGGGCACGTTCCCAGGAAATCTTTATATATTTGGTGGCTGTAATACTGGAGCAACTCTTGGTTGTGGAGGCTATGTTGATGATGTGTTCAAATGTAGTATCGCAACTTCTGGGGCAATCTCGAGCTGTTCGCAGACAAATCAACTGCAGATTGGCACTATATCAGGAGCAAGCGGCACTGGTCTGGGGGCGCATACAGGTACGGTTTACGCAAACTACATTTACTTAATTGGAGGGCTAGCGCCTGGTCTAACTGACTTGAAGAGTCTGCGATATGCCAAATTCGATGACAATAATAACGTAGTCACTGCTGGTACAGGCTGGGTACAATCAACCAGCGAAACAACAATCGGGC
>CAZNVG010000097.1:0-2906 GCA_964576475.1 uncultured Candidatus Saccharibacteria bacterium
GATTATAATATGCGTAGCTATCTTCGGTAGAGTTGCCATCAATTTGAACAAAGGCCCCTTCCGAATGAGGAAATAGTTCGTACATTGCTGAGTATTTTACGAAATCTCTATCAAGCGTAGGTATTTCCCCAATTGCGATCCTTGCCTCTTGCTCTATCAAATCCAATGCGTAACTTTCTTGATAGAGAAATGGTCGGTAGCCTCCAATTCGTGCGCCAATTTCAACAATTTTAACTTCATCTTCATTGTAGATTATCTCTACGTGAGCAGGGGACGATGTCATGCCTAGCGCACGGATACCGTCTATTGCGGCTCTCCGAAGGCGCCTTTTTAGTTCATTACTTTGACCTTCCTGCAAGGTTCTAGAGTAAAGGAAGTTATCATCAAAACCTTTATCTTGAGCGGTAACAAGATCAGCAATGCCTTCGCAGAGATAAGGGGTTCCATCAGCATCTGTAAAAGCAGCTATGGAGCACATAGTTCCTTTTATGAAACGCTCAACAATAAGCCGTGCCGTTCGATTAGTAACGCTTTGTTCTTTATAGACTTTTTCCAGCTGATCACGTGTTGAACGGTAATTTGCTATTAACTCGTCCTTGTTAGCACACTTACTAACAAGAAGACTTTTTACAAGATTGGTTGGCTTTAAGATAATGGGGTAACCTACTTGGTCTGCAAAATCCAGTACTGCCTGCTCGCTGTCAGCGAAGGCAAACTCGGGAGTGATATCAGGGTTTGATGCAAGAAAAAGACTACGCATCTCGTATTTATCCGTACACGCGCGAGCGCTTTCGTAATTTAAAGATGGTATCTGAAGTTTTTTCGAGATGATGGCTTTAAATACAATGTAGTTTTCATATGTGCATAAAATACCATCAATTTTTGGAAATTCAGTGAGTTTTATTGCTTCACGGAAGGCTTCTTCCGAAGTAAAGTCAAGTTCAATGATGCGGTCGAACAAATCTTTATTTTTTCTCAGTTGGCGAGCGGGATCGGCGAGTAAATTGAGCGAGTAGCCTAACTTTTTGAGTTTGAGAAGTGCCTCTCTATGAGGGTATGCTCGGCCAATATAAAAAAGATTCTTCATCTCACTATTTATGCTTTAACAGTGAGAAAAAGTCAATAAGCAGTTGATTTTATTAAAATAGTATGTTATAATTAATAGATATGATAGACAAGGTCATGATTGGACAAGCCGAGTATGTCTGGCTTGTAGATGAAGATATAAGGAAGGTTCCATCCCGTATTGATACGGGAGCTCGCACATCATCTCTTTGGGCCAGCGATGTTCACGAAACACCCGAAGGTCTTTCATACAGTCTCTTTGGACCGAGTAGCCATCTTTATTCTGGTAAGGTTATAACGACAAAACAATTTTCACAAGTTGTTGTCGCAAGCTCGAATGGACAGGTTCAAAAGCGTTATAAGGTGCCATTAACATTACAACTTAAAGGACGACGCATTAAGACACATTGCACACTTTCAGATAGAGAAAGCTTAGCCTATCCAATGTTAATTGGCCGGAACACGCTTTGCGGAAAGTTTATAGTTGATGTTCAAAAATCATCTCGTTCACTCGCTGCGATAGATGATAAGCGCTATGATGAGTTACAATCATTATTAAATACCCTTAAATAGGAGAGTTATTATGAAAATCGCCATACTATCCAAGGGTGCCTTGAACTACACTACAAAAAGGCTTAAAGAGGCTGCTAAAGCTCGTGGTCATGAAGTTCGGGTTATCAATTATGCTAAATGTTACGTTTCCGTCGAAAAAGACAATCCGGTTATCCGCTACAAAGGTGAATCATTAGGTCAATTTGACGCTATCATTCCGCGGATTGCTCAAAGTTATACAAAATACGGCACTGCCGTCGCTCGGCAGTTCGAAGCAACAGGTGCATTTACTGCTGCAAGTTCAATTGCAATTAATCGTTCGCGCGATAAGCTACGCGCCTACCAAGTGCTTGCAAAAGCAGGTGTTAATATTCCCAAAACAGTGTTTGCTCGTGAAACGGCAAACTTTGAAGACGTCATTGAATTAGCCGGTGGTACGCCACTTATTATCAAGGTGGCTAGGGGTACGCATGGAAACGGTGTAGTGCTAGCCGAGACGCCAAAGGCAGCCAAAGCGGTAATGCAGGCGTTTTATGTAGAAGGCGTGAACTTTTTGGTGCAGGAATTCGTGAAAGAGTCGGCCGGTGTTGATATCCGTGCCTTAGTTGTCGGCGGGCGAGTAGTGGCAAGTGTGAAGCGTCAAAGTCTCGATGGTGATTTTCGCAGCAACACTCATCAAGGTGGCGAAGGAGTTGCTGTCAAGCTGACTGAAGAAGAGCGTAAAACAGCCGTGAAGGCAGCTAAAGCAATGGGCCTTTCGACTTTTTGTGGGGTAGATATGATGCGTTCAGAGCGTGGGCCCTTGGTACTTGAAGTAAACTCAAGTGCTAGCTTAAAGACGCCTGAGCTGATAACCGGCCGAGATGTTGCTACAAAAGTGATTGAATACATTGAGATCAACGCCAAGCGTCGCCCTCGAAAAGACAAAATTGGCGCGTAGCCTTTTACGAGGGGTCGGCTACGCCTCGTTAGTTAGTTGCTGTATACTGTAAGCATGACCTATCTGATAATCCTTGGATTATACTTTGCCATTCTTTTCGTCTTTGCATGGCTAAGCCGGCGGAGTTTGGGTGTGCCAACGTTGGCGCTTGCCGCTGGTGCGCTGCTTGCGACACTGTGGACAGATAGTCTTACGCCAATTGTGGCTCAGTCAGGACTCGTGATTGTACGACCGCCCCTTGCAAGTGTCGTGTCGGTTACGTTAACACTCCTACCAGCCCTCCTTGTGATGACACGAGCGCCAAAGACTCATTCGAAATTACATAGTATTTTTGGTGCCCTCATCTTTG
>CAZNVG010000098.1:0-2811 GCA_964576475.1 uncultured Candidatus Saccharibacteria bacterium
TGGCGATAAGCACAAAAAACGGCCACTTATGGCCGTGAGATTTTCTTGGCAGGGGCTTAAGGATGATTACCGAACATGGTGTGGTCTAATAGGTTTTTCTGAGGAGGCCGAGCAATGACGCTATTCTCACGAACTTACACAGTGGCAGACACAGGCCTGACTTCATCGAAGTTATACGACCAAGACACATTTTATGATGCGCTAGATCGCGACTTGCGATACGCAAAATCACTGGTCGTTATAGAAAGCCCATTCATCACGAAAAAGCGTATCACACGGATGGTTACTGCTTTGCAGCATCTACAAAGACGCGGGGTGAAAATAATCGTAAACACCAAACCGTTTAGCGAGCATGAAGGCGATATGGTTCGTCAGGCCATAGAGGGAGTCGAGACGCTACAAGATATTGGTATTGAGGTGTTAATGACGGTAGGCCACCACCGAAAGCTAGCGATAATCGACGATATTCTCTACGAGGGAAGTCTCAACATCTTGTCTCAAAATGATAGCTGCGAGTTTATGCGACGAATTCAGTCGAGAATACTCGTAGAACAGATGCTAGATTTCATCGGCCTCAGGAAATGGTTATAGGTGCTATGATTGGATTGATGAACATTGTTGCTCTGGTCGCAGGATCGTTGTTTACGTGGTTCTTATTCGCTAAGAGTACCAACATGTTCGTGATGGCTCTTGTGTTTCTATTTGATAGATCGGAACCGCGATTCATGGCGCTATACGACCTGATAGATGATGAGGTGAGCTTCCAGTTTATGGCCTCAGAAGACATAAAAACATATGCTGATTATCTGCGCAGACACAGGGCGGCGAGAAAGACTATTTACGAACGATTCCGTCAGTATTTTGACGCTGTCATGAAAGTATTTTTGCGGACATCACTTATGGCCATAGTCCCGGCAGTATTATTTTGGTCGCACTGGTATTGGTACCTCATAGGTGTAACTATTATGGTTCTAAGTACAGTAGCCTATGAATATCTAATACATAATCGCCGCCCCGGCTTTTATCAGCGCGTCATGTTTGAGACTCTACTCGTTACCCATCCTAAAGATGATCAATAACATCTAGTAGTTTGTCAGGGTCTTTGTCGAGATCAATCATGAAGAAATTATCTTGTGCCTCGTGCTTTTCGAGCTCATCTAATTCTTCCGGCCATAAATCATCATCAATCCACATAAAGGGCTGCAAAAAATCGATGCCTTCGGTCTTAAGATCTTTCCAGACTGTTGGTCGTATCTTATCAAGCAAGGCAACGGTCTCTGGTTTTAGATATGGTGAAAGTACTGCTTTGGCTCTGTTTTCACCTTGCCAGTTGTGCGTTGTCAGCCAGTAGGTTGAATCGGGGTACTTTTCTAGAGCCGTCTGCAATAGCTCATCAGCATGGTTGGCAGCATGTGTTTCATTCACAAGGAGAACACCGTCAATATCAAGATAAATGTTCATGGCATGTATTATAGGACATTACCGCTATTTCACCGATGTTTGGTTTTCCAGCGCTTGAGTGTCATGACTTGTAGTTCGTTTGCTTGTAAACCTAGCGCCACTTGAGGTTGCTGCAATTTTCGTTTTGTTGACCTCCACAGGCTCATCTACCATCTTCTTCGCATACAATTTTCGAGATGACTCCACGACCTTTTTAGCGATACCAGCACTACCTTTATCCTCAACGACAACTGTCACACCGGACATGGGCTCTTGGGCCTCTATAGCTGCAATGCGAACGTAGTATGAGTAGGCTGGTAGGTTCGCTATCTCTCCTTGGTTGATGAAGGGACTGAATAGGGGCAAAATCAGCCGTTCATCAGCGGGACTACCAGAACGAAAACAGACCACTGTACCGACGTTCGCAAGGATGATATCAACGAGTCGCTGCTCATCTTGCTGACTTGTTGATTGTTCGGCCATCGTGAGAAATAGTTTGTACTTTCTCGCTTCAGAGAGCATCTGCACGAAGCTCATAGTGGCGAAGTTCTGGAACTCATCAACATAGAGATAAAATGGCGTGCGCTCTTGTTCGGCAATCCTGGCACGCCGTAGCGCCGCTGTTTGCAGCTTAGCGAGGATCGTCGTACCAAAGAGTGTCGATGTGTCTTCACCGAGCATACCTTTCGAGAAATTACAGATAAGAATCTTGTTACTTGCCAGTATATCCTCAAAGCTAACGGTAGATTTTGGTTGTTCCAGTACCCGACGAGCAGATGCAGAGAAGAGAAAGCGTCCAATCTTAGCCGTGATACCCGCCGCCATCTTGACGCGTTGAAATTCACCGGCCTTACCGAGCTCGTTATCCCAAAAATCTTTGAGATTCTGATCAGTCAGCGTTTTTACGACTTTACGGCGGTATTTAGCGTTGTTGAGCAGCTCGAATATAGTAAATAGCGTTGGATTCTCAAGCGTCAGAGCCGTTTGTATGGAATTACGAAGAACGTATTCTATACGATGCCCGCCGGAATCGTCTTCGGAGAATATTTTGCGCAGCACTGATATAGTTGCCTCCGTAATGAGGTCCTTTTCGCGTAGGAGCTCATCGCCCGAGAGACCATCCGGCAGCTCGAGCAAATTTACTCCAATGGGATACGATAGATCGTCCGGATTCATATAGATGACGTCCTTGATACGATCCTCAGGGATGTAGTGCAGGATACGCTCGGCGAGGTCGCCATGCGGATCAAGTACGGCAATACCTTTGCCGCTTCGAATATCTTGCAGAATCGAGTAAAACAACATGGTTGTCTTGCCGTTTCCTGTACCACCGATGACGTAGAGGTGTCGTTCTCGTTCATTTGGCATGAG
>CAZNVG010000099.1:0-2787 GCA_964576475.1 uncultured Candidatus Saccharibacteria bacterium
CCAAAAGTACGTATTCGCTCCAGCTTTCCACCGTCCATAAGATCAACTAATGCGCCAAGGTCCCCTGCATTACGAGATAGTCTATCAGGTGCCCAAGTCAGAATACCGTTATATTTACCGCTTCTTAGATCTTCAAGCAATTCGTTGAACACTGGTCTGTTGCCAGATTGCTTAGCAGAATAGCTTTCTTGTTTTGTTTCTACGACATCTAGTCCATCACGTTCGGCCATAGCCATCATCTCCTTTAACTGAGAGTCGATCGACATAGCTTGTCGTTCATCTTGCTCGCTCGATTTGCGAGCATAAAGGCAGTATCTTATCTGTAGGTTGGTCTCCATACATGACACACATTAGCTCGATAAAATATAAAGTCCAGTTAATTAGCAGAGATTATCTGAATTCAGGTAGTACTCGTATTTGCAGTTTGTAGTTCGCGTCGTCGTACTCACAAAGCAAGGTAAGCTCCAGACTCTCTTTGTCTAGGTAGTTTTTGTAGGTCGCGTAGCCTTCCTGTGTGCCGCTCTGGTCGCCCTTAGTGTCTGGGTTAAGTTCGGCAATGCGCATAGCTTCATCAATCTTATTCAATACCTGGTCCTGCTTGCATTTACCCATCTGTGGTAAATCCATGTTAACAGTCGTTACTTGGCCAGTATTTTGCTTCTTGAGTGGGTCGGTCGGATCATCGCGCCCACCATCTTCAAAGAATAGCTTGTAGCCGTCTTTGTCAGCCCGTATCTGCGTACTATTAGTTGGATCATATGTCTGACCAAATTCCGATGCAACTTCGCTCATAGGGCGATTTAGGTATGTATCGAATTTTGGAGCGGGTTGCGCAGTTTCTGTTTCGCTAGTATCGGTTTTGGATACTGGTTCGTCAGTCTTCTTGTCGCCACCAAATATTGTCGATGCGACTGCAATGATAATTATTATAATAATGGGCAGGATCAGAACGGTCATTGTCTTTTCGCCATTTGACATATCTTTCCACTCCTTTTGTTTGGTAGCCATGGTTTCTCCTCGTTTGAGTTAATAATCCGTAGCTTCCAAATAAAAAGGACAGCCACGCTAGACTGTCTAGATCAGAGCAAGCAGTGATGCCTACTTTTTCGCGTAGCTGCCCTTTATATTGCATCACTACACGAGCTGCTCTCGTGCATTACTGTTACTCTAATCTAGACGTTGTCTATTATAGCTCTACTCCTATAAATCTGTAAGCCCCTTTCGTCTAGCCTCTTCAATAGAGGCTAGAATTTCAACCCAAGTGGCCTCTCTGGTCACAATTTGCGTAGGATTTTTTCGATAGTTTTCCTTATTATTGGACAGCCAAAGAGTAATAGCTCGCATATCCCCCTCATTAATTCTATGAATGAGTTTTGATTCAGCAAGATCATTGATAGATTGCCGGCCTTCCTCAAGGGCTTCATCACACTCCAGCGCAAACTTTGGGTCTTCCTTAAGCCACCTATAGTAGGTAGCCCTCGATACACCAGCGCGCTTACATGCCAACTGAACTATAGGAACTAGCATTAGCTCCTTAATGACACGCTTCTTTTTTGTTAAGTTTTTTCTCACGACAGACCTCCTTTGTCTTGCCTTAGGCCAAAACAAAACCCGCCTCGTTAAACGAAAGGCCAACTCAAAACGCGTGCCAGTGGCACAATGTTCGGTTGGTCTCCGATTAACGGGCGGGCTAGAAGTCCGTGCGTTTTATCCCCTCTAGAGCGATTAGCTAGGGGTTTGTTAAGGTTAAGTACTATTATAGAACTGATACTTTATATTTTCAAATATACGCAAACTTCCACTAGAAGAAGCTAATGTGTCGTGCCTGCTTTTTAACAAGCTCGTATGCATTGACAGCGCTGTCTTTGTATCCGTCAAACAGATTTACCGTAAGTGGAGGCCACTTAGATTGACTCCTCTCAATCTCAGCTCCGACAGTCTCAACTACAGGGTTGCCGTTCGCTTGGCGTCTCCATGCAAACCTTCCCACTGGTGCCCATTCGTGGCTGTTAACGGTTAAATTGTGGTGCGCCACTGCCATGCATAAGGTCACTTCCCAGCGGTCGTATACGTTAGAGAAATCATCCGAAACCAAGAGTTCCTGCGGGTAAGTTGCGGAGATAATGTCGTGCACTCGGTCGCTTAGGGGCGTATGATGACGCTCTAGTTCGAGTACTGCATTCGCTACGTTTTGATCAATAAGCCAGCCGTGAGACTGGGTTATAAGTGGAGCTTCGCTTTCATGTGGCAATTGGCATCGAGACGAAAGCAGGGCTCGCAAACTGTATAAGTTACCTCGCGCTATAGCAGATACACCACCTGCGTAGAGCACTAACATTGCTGGATATAACTGCAAATTGATCATTACCTGCCTTCCATTGCTGTGCGGTACCGTTCCTAGCCGATTTAAGGACTTAGTCCATAGGTAAGTGTAATCCTCGGTACCGAAGTAGCACCCGTAAGAGAATAAATCTCGCAGAGTTTTCGTTTCATTCTCAATCTGTTCCATCCATGCCTTCGCCGCCTTAGCGGTGTCGGTATTGGTGTGTGGGTCCATATCGATGATTAGCGTACGAACTCTTTCCGTTTCCTCATGCAATATTTCGTGGAGCTCAATCCTGTGCTTTGGATCACTGATGAGTTTTTTGATCTTCGTAGGTGTCAATGCTTCTGCCATAAGTCATCCTAATGTCTTGTGTCCCGTGGTGGGTTAGGATCTTTTCGATTGATGGTGTCACTATCGCGAAAACGACGATCTAGTCCTTGGATGCGAACGTCGCCCCCTCC
>CAZNVG010000100.1:0-2756 GCA_964576475.1 uncultured Candidatus Saccharibacteria bacterium
TATGGAACCAAGCGCCATCAGCACTCTCTGGCGCCGTAGCGATGCAACCCGCGAGCATTGTAAAGTACTCTCGTTCCTCTGGTGTAAATTCGCTCATATCTACTGCCTGGCGCAGCGAAAATACCAGCGACTCTGGGGCCGATGTTGTCAGCCAGTTGTCTATCAACTGCAGCTCCCGAACAATAATATCGCTTTGCTGCTGGGCAACCTCCGCGTGTTCAGTACGTTTAATAATGGCGAGCGTGGCTGCTTGGTCGCGAAGCGCCGCCTGGTAGCTGGCCACCAAGTGCGAAAAAGGTACATTACTAATAGTTTGCTCTTTCACACCGTATAAACAAAGTTCAAGTAGCTGTTGTTCCCACGGCTCCCTGCTCTCATTGACGAGTAATGCCGCAAATTCATCAAAGAGACGTAGGAGTGTTTCGCCTTCGTCAAAATACAATTGTTTTTCGGGGGCCGAACGAAGAATGAAAAACCACACTAACTCGGCTGGCATCATTGCTAGCAGTTGCTTTGCGGTCACTACATTGCCAGCGCTTTTGCTCATTTTTTTCGTGTCACCTACACGGTTGATGAAGCCGTACGGAACCGGTAGCGGCGGCTCGATACCAAACACTCTGCGCGCTATTTCCTTGCCCGTATCGTACGACCCGCCCTTTGTCGCATGATCACGACCAAACGGCTCGGCATCTACACCCAACAGCCACCAGCGTGCCGGCCAGTCTACCCGCCAGCTGAGCGCTACCTCACCCTTAGCATAGTTTGCGGTACCCTCGGCACCATCTTGAGTCTTGTAGCCTAACGTCTTCTGCTCGGTATCAATGGTGTCAAATTGGCGGTTCTTCACGCGCCCATTTTCGATGATTTGGATCGGCGTCCAGTTGGGGTCGAGCTTGCGACCCGATACATCCTCTAGAATTTGCCGAATTTCGGCAATACTTACAAGAGTCTTTTCAATTGCCGGTATATAGAATCCTGATCGGTAGCGCTCGTGTGCGCGAATAATCTCAACGCTCAGATCCATTAGCTTTGTAGCATCAACCAAATCTTGCAAGAAGTAATCGGCATAGCTCTTGCCTCCTATTCCATCTGGCGAGGGCACGTCGCAGAGCGGCTGGCCCAAATACTGCTCGAAAGACGGGTCAATATTCGCTGGCACTTTACGAAACACATCTAAATCGTCAACAATGTGCAAATGCCGCGCCGCATGATTGCGACGCTTTAGCTCACGTACAATCACCTCAGCTGTAAGCACCTCACGTAGCGTCCCTAAGTGATAGGTACCACTAGGTGACACACCCGATGACACGACGATTTCTTTATCGCCGAGCCGCGCGATCAACTCGTCTACAATTGTATTTAACCACTGCATAATTACTAGTAATTATACCATGTACGATGAAAATCGCTGAGGGAAGGTTTTGATCTACAGCTCAGTTGACAAATCACAACCTATTTGCTATAATATAAAGATATGCCTAAGCTAGACCTACTAGCCCCCAATCATATAGACCTCCCTGGCCCAATTCCAGGAGAATCGGTTCAGGTTCCAACAAAGGATCATGATAGGATCTGGGGAGAAGGCGTCAGAGTTAATCCTGAGAGTCCTGAATTTAACCTAACTAACGAGCAGCTTGAGGCCCTTGCAAATCATATAGATTGGATGACAAGTGAACTCGATCAAATAGATCCCGCAAGCTTAAAGCCTGATGAAATAGCATTATTAGAGAGTAAATACGAGACGCTAAAGGGTCTTAAGGTAGCATTTCTCTTTGGACAATGGGGGGAGAGACGAGGGCCTACAGATAGCTACTACGAGATAGAAACGATAGTATAAGTTGTATCACCTTTTGGTGTACTAATGGTGGCTTTGTCGCCTACCGCTTTATCCATAAGTGCGAGACCAAGGGGTGACTCGTTGCTAATTTTGCCGTTCATTGGGTCGGCCTCAACTGGACCAACAATTTTGTACGTGGCTACTTTACCGTTTTTTACTTCGACGGTACTGCCGACATTCACTTTGTTTGATTTGCGTGCCTTGATGATTTCGGCATTCATAAGAATGTCTTCGATCTCCGCGATACGTGTTTCAACGAGACCCTGCTCCTCACGAGCGCTATCGTACTCAGCGTTTTCACTTAAATCGCCGTAATCACGCGCTTCCGCGATCTTGTCCGCAATTTCGCCGCGGCGACCCTTCAGTTCCTCGAGTTCAATCTCGAGTTCTTTTCGTCCATCTTCTGTAATCTGATATGCTTTTTTCATAATTTTTCACCTCTAACTATACGCCTCAGGAAGGACCTAATCGTTTCTTGATTAGCGTTGTTACCCCTTTAGAGATCTCGTAAGTCAACCTAGTTTAGCAAGTAACTCGGCATGAGTCAATAGTTCTACCTCGCCAGTTTTTCTCGAGGTCAATTCGTATTTCTGCTGGTCTAATAATCGATCGCTCACGGTCACACGGTACGGAATCCCCATAAGCTCTGCATCGGCAAATTTTGCCCCTGGTCGCTCGGTACGATCATCATAAATTACTTCAATTCCCTTGCTCTGAAGTTCCTCGTAAAGCGCGTCGGCAACACTCACCGATTCTTTACCAATTTGCACTACATAGACCATCGCAGGAGCAATATTGTCTGGCCACACTAGGCCTCTGTCATCCGCAAAATGCTCCCCTAGCAATCCTACAAGTCGGCTAATGCCAATACCATAACACCCCATGACGATAGATTGCTGATCACCTGCATCATTGGTGT
>CAZNVG010000101.1:0-2699 GCA_964576475.1 uncultured Candidatus Saccharibacteria bacterium
TGGTCCTCCCAGATTCAGACAGGGTTTCTCGTGCCCCGCCCTACTCGATAAAACACGTATAAGGTCTGCAACGTTTTCGCGTACACGACTTTCGCGTCCTTTGGTTAGCCATTCCAGACTATTCTGCTAACATTGCAATTTTTTTACCTTATCCAGTCAGTGATAGCTGCTGGTCGCAAACCAGATACCTCGAATTACTTCAAGTTCTCTGGCTTGGTCTCGTGTTATATCACAACCCCATACAAGTATTCGTCTATCAACTTATTCGCCTGATTAACAGGCGAAAACTTGTAAGGTTTGGGCTCATCCCGTTTCGCTCGCCACTACTCCGAGAATCGTTATTTACTTTCTTTTCCTCAACCTACTAAGATGTTTCAGTTCAGTTGGTTCCCGTTCATACAGCCTATGTATTCAGCTGCAGACAACATGACATTACTCATGCTGGGTTTCCCCATTCGGAGATCTCCGGATAATAGCTTGTTGACAGCTACCCGAAGCTTATCGCAGTCTTCCACGTCCTTCATCGGTAATATACGTCTAGGCATCCACTACTGTGCCCTTGAGTACCTTTTTATGCATTGACTTAACTAGTAATTGGAATTTACCAACTACTTGCCGTCAATCTTTACAATTTCTTCATCACTAATTGTTAAACTGCCTGCGCCTCGCTCCCTGGCAAGAACACATTCGAACCCATCGTTTGTATGGTGGAATCTCTCTGTCCTCGCAGTGCAACCCTATCATCGTACCACCTCGCGGGCGGTATTGTAAAGGGATTTTAGTTGTAATTTTGGCGATAAAAATCCTCTCGCAATTTCGGATTTTCACTGTATTCTCGCCAAAACTGCCAGAGGTTCGTATGAACATTCGCGTAACTAGTACTTATAGTACAGGAACGAGATGTTTTTTGCAAGAGTAATTTATTAGAAGAGTTATGCCGTATAATTACCTCATGAACTACCCAAAAGTACGCTTTAGAGATTCTTTTTTGCTGATTGGCGCGATCTATCAGGACATTGAGGCGGCCTACATGCCCCCAGCCACAGATGAAGATGAGCGGTATAAGCTACACCGCGATGTTATCCAGGAAAAGCTAACCGCCTACGAAAAAGCATGGAAGCCATATGAAAGCCGAGTCATCGAAGGAATCTGCGAGATCCTCGGCTTGGAGTTCCAGCAAAACGTGCTAGACATCTACGCTGCACCTTTCTATACTTCTTTTTCCTTCCCGATTGTTATTGCCACAAAGTACCACCCGGACCGCGCTGTTGAAGTTATCACCCACGAACTTATCCATGTACTGCTTTACGACAACACATCGTCAGAGATTGATATGAATCGCGAAGCCAGTAAGTGGCGTCGGTTATTCCCTGACGTCACTGATGAGGTTACCTTAATTCACATCCCTGTACACGCTGCCCTGCAAGCTGTTTTCGACGATATCCTCCAGGAGCCAGAGCGTACAATAAGAGATAAGGAAATGACTTTAGACTACAAGCCTTATAAGGAGGCTTGGGAATACGTCGGGAAGAATGGATATAAGAATATTATCCAGCAACTCAGAGCAGAATAATAAAGGGTTTTACCTACCCGGATCACGCAAATAAGGTTAGCAGAAACTCGCCATACACGTCCGAGTGTACTCGGCCGCTCGCTACATCCTTATGAGATACCCATATGGCTTCTTTTACCTCTGTGATGTTCGGCTCAAGCGCATCCTCATCAAGTAACTTACCAGTATATGCAAGGATGATCCGTTCGCCATTCTTCTCGCGCCAGAAATCTCGACGCTCCACATCGGCATATTGGCTATTCTTGAGCCCAAGCTCCTCCATAAGTTCACGCTGTAACGCTTCATCAGGATGCTCTCCACCCTCGATATGGCCTCCAGGCAACCCCACCTTGCCGTTTGGAAGCACCACCATCACTATCCTATCTCCTGCCGGGTTATAGAGGGCAATCTTTACACTTACAGGGTGCGCAGGTCGAGACATTTGCTATTAGTCTAGCATAAACGTGCGCTTCAAAGCCAAAAGATTCGGATAGTTCCCCCAAATGTCTTCGATTGACACCCCGAAACCTCTCCCCTTGCTATCAGGGTCGAGGATAACAACCTTACAGATGCCATCATCCAACCATAAGTCTGACACGTACACCGCATGGTCCGGATATTGATCAGTAAATGAGCTATCAACCTGAACAATGAGTGCATGGCCTGCGTTCATGCCGTCAACGACGTCAAGAGGGCGCGGCTCAACAGGATGATACGTAAGGTCGGAGCGTCCGCACTCATTCAAGTCACCGGCCAGCTCCGGGTCATTCCGTAAGTCTTCAATCCACACAGCAGAAACACCTTTACTTCCTAGCCAGCTAAAAAGCTCTTTGAAAGAGATGTCCTCCTCCTCAAACGCTAATTTTATCTCTGATAGGGATAATGAGGCCACTCCAAGCTGCTGCAACGCCATGCCTACGCAGCTAAGCATGCAGTCTTCGCCGGTAGTGTTTCTAAGTGATTCGGGAACTTGTTCTAATTTAGTTGGCATAATCATTCTTATATTTATAGCATACAATTGACAAAAAGTAATTTTATTTACATTAAAGATTCAGTGGGACTCGCCATAGAAAAATCCAGTCATGAAGACTGGATTTTTCTATGGTGGGCGATGAGGGACTTGAACCTCCGACCTCGTCATTATCAG
>CAZNVG010000102.1:0-2650 GCA_964576475.1 uncultured Candidatus Saccharibacteria bacterium
AACAATGAACGTAGCAGAAGTGCAATCACAAACTGTAACCACCGAGTATAACGGGCGGAGTAATTACGAGACGTGGCTCGCAAATCTGTGGTTCACGAACGACGAGGCAAACTATGCACTCTTGCAAGAGGCCATTAGCAAGGACATGTGGCGGACGTACGAACAAGCCGAGTGGCTCGAGATGATGCTACGCTATGAGCTTGACGACGAAATCGATGAGCCGTGCCTGTGGCAGGACTTGTTACAATGTGCGTTCGGCCGCATCAACTGGAGCGAGATAATCGAGAATAATATCGAGTAGTGCTCTTCGTCCTGAGTATGACGTTAAAGGACTCTAATATGCGAGCAGCATCACAGTATCGCTTCAGATAATCGGTGTAACCGCAGCGCGTTTGTACTTCTTCGATGTTGTTCAAGGGATGACAGTCTTCTCCTAACATCATTTAGGCGAGATGTCCAAAACGCTTTAAGGGCAGGATTCCTGGACTGTTTTGATTTCCTTTCGAGTGTGGTCGCTCGACGCTGAAGCAGATGGAGGTGCTGATCTTCATGGCAAAGATTGCACAGAAATACTAAGTTCGACACATCATGCGTTCCGCCTTTGGAAATAGGCACGATGTGGTGTACTTGGTCATACAGGGCGAAATCCTTGCCTGATTTATTGAGATGTCGTCCATCACGAGGCCGATAGAAATAATACTTGTCATTATCACGAGATCCTTTACATAAATAACAAGCTCCGTCTCTCGTTTTGACGTATCTTTTGCGGTTGCCCCAGTCGGCAGGGTAAGCGGCCCTACCGGCGTCAGTCTTTGTAGAATTGCGGTGAACGGTCTCTTCTCCCTTATACCAGTCGTCCATGCGATCATATTCGCTCTTTATTTTCTGCCTTCGATTCACCTCAGCTTCTCGGGTGTTACGTTCAGTTGAATAATTGCTAAGAGCGCCATAAACGATTGACGCAGCGAAAAAGAAGCCAATAAAGTTGATCGTTTCGCCGGTATCCCCAAGCGAATTTCCTATAGGAACAAATACGAAAAAATAGCCTAGTATCGTCGCTATCGTTATCCCTAGTGCTTTCGTGAGATTAGGCTTGGGTGGCAACTCGCCGTATCCAGAAACGATGTTTTGATGCATCTGCGAGGGGCTGATATTTGTTCTTGTTTCCGGAGTATTCATAATCTCATTGTAGCAAGTAAAGGTTCTTCCTTCCTCTGTCTTCCTCATTCTACGGGCGCACGTCCCGCGTCAATATCGTTCGTCCCATTGGTAAACGTCAAGGGGCGCTCCATATTGACCCAGGCCGATGCCAGCCCGTACCCCTCTAGACAGAGAGGCAGAAAGCCCTCTCAAGAATATATAAGGAGGGTCTGTTGTGGACACCAAGCAAACAGTAAACGAAACGTCAGCGAAGATAGCTGCGATAAACGATGAGCATCGGCGTAGTATGGAGGGCTGCACTGTGACGAGAGGTGTTGCGGCAATGGGAGGGGACGTAAACGAGATATTTGTACGGGTTCGGGACTTCACGGAGTTTAACGAAGATAATGATCCCTACGGTGAGCATGATTTTGGCTCGTTTATGGTGAAAGGAGTAAAGATGTTCTGGAAAATAGATTACTACGACGAAGCCCTGAAAGGCTGGTGTGATCCGCTCAGTCCGGATTGCAACCGGGTACTGACCATCATGAGAGCCGACGAGTACTAACCCGTCGGTTTTTTAGTAGTACCGTCCTGGGCATGACGTTAAAAGGCTCTAGTTTATTAGTACGTAAAATTTTATGGAGATTTGATATGAACATCGCAGAAAACATCACACGAGAAGACTATAGCTACCGTGGAGGCGGCGTAGAGCTGGATTTAACGGCTTTTGGCTACGAAGATGAGTTCCTAAGCGCTTACCAGAATTACCTAGGCGGTGGGATATTAGGGAGTATTGGCAATAGCTGTACTGTCGAGGATTGGCAGATGGATGAAAAGCTCGTCCGGCTCGCCGAACGACTGAGCGAGTACTACCAGGAGCGGATGGAGGAGTTGGAGTATATCAACGAGTATAACGAAATTACGTACGGGCGACCGGTGAGTTATCCGGGGCTGTAGAATATCTGTCCTGGGCATGACAAAAAACTGCCCCCATAGGTGCCTATCTAGATATAATTACTCTACAAGAATCAGTTTCGTACACAAGCTGCACCCAGCCGCTACACAAGATTTGTTCTGTTTGAGCGCCGTATCGTTTTTAATTGCCTGGTTATACTCATCCTCTTCACCTTGAGATTTTGAGTAATATTTAAGCTTTGGCTCAGAACCGCCACAGCCTCCACACCCACACGCCATGTAGTCGTCAATGACTTTACCCGAGTTGATACTTTTTTGTGCATAAATTGCTATAGACGCAATAACAACCAGTGCTACTACGATTACGCACCCGATAATTACAGCTTTTTTGCTAATTTTATTCTTCATATGTTTATATTATCATCTTGGCTATGACAATGCTTACTTAGCAGCCACGATACTAAGATTAATCCGAACCATGCAACAAGCCCTGCGGGCTGTCGCATCATTCGGGTCACTCTAGCTAGCAACTACAATGACGACACGCTCCATACTTCCACCCTCAGCTAAAGCTTCAGGCGTAAGAATGAAT
>CAZNVG010000103.1:0-2649 GCA_964576475.1 uncultured Candidatus Saccharibacteria bacterium
AAAGCTTCAATCGCTTGTCTTCTAGCTCGACTTGCTGGGCTTGGAGGTTGGCATGCTTGGCCGTGTACGTTTCTCGGCTAATTTCGCCTGCGAGTTTATCGTCGTATAGTTCATTCTCCATGCGTTTAAGCCGTACAAATTGGCTATCAATCGCTTGCAAAGCCTCTTCACGCGCAGCGTACTTCTCGGAATATCGTTCTCGCATCTGAGCACTGACCCAATCGATGATTTCCGGTGAGGGACAAACGAGCTCATTAAGCTTCTCCATAATGTATGTCTCAGCGCGGTCTTCACGGATAGTCTTTGCACCCCGACATTCTGGCTTTAAACGTTGACACGCGCCGTAGTAACGTCCTTTTTGCAACTGCCAGGTAACTAGACCACCGCACCTTTCGCAATTGATGAGGTTCTTGAATACCGGGTTATGCTTACGCTGCTTGGCTGGTCGCTTTCCGTGCATTTTAACCTGCACTCTTTTGAAGAGCTCCTTACTAATGAACGTCTCTTGCATGCCGGGATAATCCTTACCGTCGAAGTGGTTCGTCCCTATATAGAACGGATTTGTCAGGACTTTCTGCACATGACTCTTTACATACGCTCTGCCTTTACGCGTTCGAATACCGCGTGCGTACAACTCATTCGTAATAGTAGCGATCGACTGGCTCGGCTCTAGATAAAGCTCAAATAGCTCCTTGACGATGCCCTTCGTGGCGGGGTCGGGGACATGAATTCTTTTGCCGTTTTCGGTGACTGTCTTATATCCCGGGGGAGGTACTGCGGGCAGCCATCCTTGTGCCAGCTTCTCCGCCCACCCTTTCATTGCTTCTTCGCGAAGGTTATCTATGTAGTTCTTAGCCATAACGACGCGGATGCCCCAGTTGAGCCATTCCTGCGACCGCGAGTTCTTGTGCATGATAAGCGTATCTTTGACGAAGTGTATCTTGCGTTCCTCATCCGCGGTCAGCCAATCGTTCGTATCAACCGCGTCGTGCAGGTTGCGGACGTGGCGGTCAACTTTCTCAACCACTAAGTTCTTGATATCACTATCGGATATGTACTTCATAGCCCGCTGAAAGATGCGACGTTGCTCGTTCTTTGAGGCAGACTCAGCAATTTTGAAGATCTGATCAACAATAAGGCCGCGGTTCTCGCAGTACCCTCGCATGAGCTTCACCTGAGAGTCGAGCGAATAGCCCTCGTCTTCCTGTGACTTGCTCGACACCCTAGCAAAGATAACCGCTCTATCCGTCAGTCTCGTCATCTTCACTCCCATCACTACTTAACGCTTCGAAGAATACAATCAACTCATAGCCAAGCTCTTTTGCTTCAGACAGTGTCACGGGTGCGCCCTGCTCTTTCGAGAGAATCGCCCGTAAAGACTCGACACTCCTGTCGTATGCTTGTTCGTCGATTACCCCTGTTTCTACTTGACTGGTGAATGTTTCCATCTGTTACCCTCGCTGATAGTTAACTATCCCGATATGGATAGTATACTATCCTGATAAGGTTAGTTCAAGTCTTTTATGCTAAAATTATCCACTATTGTATTGGTATATCGATATACCAACTGTTACCGGCATATTCATCTGTAATTATTCTTTTCTTTTCTCTCTTTCTACTATATAAATATAGAAGAGTGAAGAAGGATGTGTGAGCTATCATGACAAGGCAACAGTTAAACCAGGGCCAACTAGACATACTAACCAAGTTATATAAATTTCGATTTGGTACTAGAGACTTACTTTCAACTAGTTTGGGTAAGAAGAATGGCAATCCTATATATTCGAGATTGAGTATACTTGAACATCAAGGATACGTTGGGAAGCGGTACTTACCGAGCTACCGATTTCACGGACGTGGTGCTGAGTATTTTCTACTACCCCAAGGCCTACGGGCGCTCAAACAGCACCTAGACCTTGAAGGACTCACCGAGCACGCAATTAAGATTAGCTACCGAGACAAGTCTGTGTCAGACTCATTCATTCAGCGAAGTCTTACCACTTTCTCGATAAGCCTTTGCCTCACAGCCCAGTACGATGACCTACAATTCTTTACCAAGCGCGAAACCGCTGCCTATCCATATTTCCCAAACCCCTTACCAGATGGTTTCATCGTTACTAGGGCTAACAACATGATAAAGCGATACTTCCTGGAGCAATTTACTCAAGATATGCCGCCATTTGCCATTAATAGACGTTTGCAGCAGCTTATTAGCTACGCAGAGGCAGGTATTGGGATATAACGGATACGCCCTTCCCGGCGCTCCTGTGCGTGGCAGAAACCGGTAGTCTAGAACGACGTCTTCGGAAGCAGATAATCAGTGCTATCAATCGTACTGAAACGGATATCTCGTTTTACACTACGACTTCCGCTGCACTTTCCAGAGAAAATGCAGCGGCTATATGGACAGGTATTGACGACCCGGACTTACTCCTGACTCTCGATAACGCGCAGTGACGATTGTGGGCAAGTGAAACGCGCCTCACAATGGTCACATGGTTGGAGCACCTGCGGCCTTCATTCGTTGCTGCGAGCGGCAGACGTGTACATTTCCTGAAAGGATATGTACCGACTGGTGTGCGGAGCGGCGAATATAGATAAACAGCAACCAATGTCGCTTCGTTAAGAAGCGTCCAGGGCATGTCTGCA
>CAZNVG010000104.1:0-2645 GCA_964576475.1 uncultured Candidatus Saccharibacteria bacterium
TCCGCGCCTACGCCCAGCGCTTCAGCAAAGAAACGTTCCAGAAAACGATGCGCGACTTTATCGTTGCCGCTTATAAAGAACGGCAAAAATAGGTAGCTTTTTTAGCCTAGTTCTATTCGGCGACCAAAGTTGTTTTCAGGAGATCGGGCATCGCATCGACTACCTTTGACTGTAAAGCACTTGATGGATAGTCGCTCGTCTTAATCGTCCCCATTGATGCAGCACTTTCGGACAGACAGGCCTGCTGCGGACCGCCATACCAATAGGCATAATTGCCAATTTGCTTAATCTTGACCATACCTGCTATTTCAGTCGTGCTCGGATCTACCCTATCAATCGCACCAAGATAGCCACTGCCGAGCTCACAGTACTTACTGCTGCCCGCCAACTTTACAAGATCATTCGAGTCAAGATAGACGCCGCCGGCACTGACGGTATATTGTAGGTCGCTCAGTGACGAAGGGATTTCGAATTTTACCCCCCACTGTTTAATAGAAAGGTAGTTGGTCGTTTTTGCTGTAGTGGCCGTAGGGGCACTGTTGTTTGTGGTTGGAGTCTTTGTGGATGTTATGACCGCACTATTGTCCTTGGCGGCATTATCAAGTGTCTCATTCGTCTGCCTCTGACTGTTCCATACGAACCAGCCAGTAAAACCGAGGATACCAACCACTACAAAGATAAGCAGTCCTTCGACGATGCTAAATCCTTTTTGTTTGCCGCTCATGTCACCCCCTTGTTAATTGCTTCGCTCTCATCATATTCTCAGGCGCTACCAAACACAAGCGGGATACCACAAATATGCTACAAATTACAAATATTCAGTTGAGCCACGCTCTGCAAGAGTGGTTTGGATTTCTTTAATCTTGTCTATTTCGTCCTTCGGTATGACAAGCAGCGCATCTTCGGTATCGACGACTATGAGGTTTTCCACTCCAGCAACCGCCACGAGCTTTGTTTTGCTGCTTGTTTTAATCAAAGAACCTTTGGTTGCGACGGTAACGACATTGCCGTCTTCGTAGTTGTTCTCGCCATCCGCGAAGAACTCATACACCGAGCCCCACGTGCCAAAGTCAGTCCATTTGTAAGGCAGCAGCATGACGATAGCCTCGCCGCTGTTCATGATGTTGTTAGTCACCTCTTCGGTCGGCCCCTTTTCCATCTCCGCATAAATGCGCTCGATGGCTTCGTTCTCGCCTGGCTTGTCGATGACCTCTTTGATTTCCATCAGCTTTTCATACCAATCTGGGCGGTATTTCTTATACGCCTCAAGCGTTAGGTCAGGGTACCAGCACATGTGGTTGCAGTGAGTCACGACGTGGAAGTTCTGTATGAGATCGCGCGTTTCTTTCATCGTGTCTTTGCGGTAGACAAATTCATCGATTTCATAAGAGTCGTCGGTCAGGTTTTTACCGAGCTTGAGGTAGTCAACGCCAATGCTTGGCTCAGTCGCCTTGATACCGCCCGTTATCATGCGCTTATGTTTCTTAACTAATTTCTCTGCGTCTTCAATCATCTTGAGGAAGCCCTCTTCTGGGTCGCGGTAGCAATCGGCCTGTACCAAGAAAAACGGCTCATCAGGGTGGGTCATGCTGAGTTTCAAGAATGCTAGGCCCTCGCCCGGGCCCCTGTCTTTAGCAATGTCTGGCTCGACGATGTAGTTCTTAAGCGGAATCTGCGGCGACTGCTCCGAGACGTATTTGATGAACTTACGCTTGGTCGAAACGAAGATATCTTCGGGGCTGAACTTCTTGAGCAAGATATTGATGTTGTGCTGATAGGACGACTCGTCGCCAACGATAGGCTGGAACTGCTTAGGCTTTTCTTGGCGGCTATAGGGCCACATCTTGGTACCCTGCCCGCCAGCGGTAATAAGTATCTTCATGTCATCAGTATAGCGCATTGTTTCGGCCGTATGCGCTATTTGCTACGGTGCTACAATGGGTATACATACGTAAATGGAGCTTAACCTATGCAAGTTGTGAGTGAGATTTTCAAAGCTTATGATATTCGCGGTAAAGTTGGTACCGAGTTAACACCTGAAGTCGCCGAAGCCGTCGGGCGCGGCCTCGCAGATATTTTGGACGATGGGCCTGTAGCAGTTGGACGGGATATGCGGCCTGATTCGGGAGCACTCGCTGATGCGGTCATCAAAGGTCTCACTTCGCAGGGACGAGACGTCGTGAACATCGGCGAGGTGACGACCGACATGATTTACTTCGCCGTCGGTCATGGCAAGCTCGCAGGCGGGGCGATGGTAACAGCGAGCCATAACCCTGGTGAATACAACGGCATCAAGCTCTGCCGCGAAGAAGCCAAGCCCATTGGCGAGGAAAGCGGGCTATTTGATATCCGTAATGCCATCATCAGCGATGCACTGAAGCCACAGGCCGCTCAGCCCGGCAGCGTAACCGACCAAGACATTGCCGAGGACTGGATCCAGCATGCACTTTCATTCATTGATGTAGAGAAATTACGCCCCCTCCGTATAGCAGTTGACGCAGGCAATGGCATGGCGGGTAAAATCTTCCCGGAGATTGAACCATACGTACCGTGGGAAGTCGAAGAAATGTACTTTGAGCTCGACGGCACGTTCCCGAACCACGAAGCGAACCCACTGAAGTTCGAGACGCTTACCGACATGATCG
>CAZNVG010000105.1:0-2610 GCA_964576475.1 uncultured Candidatus Saccharibacteria bacterium
ATACTGACTAACAAAAGCGTGAACAGCTAGCGGATCAAACTTAATATTCGACGCAGGCACCTCGATATTGCTCAGCAACTCTAAGACATGCGCCTTATCGACATTCTTTGCGCCGTACTGCTTGTCGAACTTAGTTACTCGACTATCGGTGATAAGTTTTAAGGTCGCGGCAAGATTGATATTATTCTTTGCCGGATCGTTATAAAGTAACGGAGTTTCAATGGCTTTTTCACTTAGTGCTACATTGATAACTTTCTCCTGAGCAGTTCGCATCTTATTACGTGCTGTTACGATGAGTGGGATATCGGGGTCATTGCGCACCTTGAGGCCGAAATCGAGAGGAGTTGCGCCCTTATCGCGCATTACACGCACTTCTGCAAGTAGCTCATCGGTCGCTTCACAAATAAATGCATACCACGCTTGGCTAGTGCTATCCATATAAACGCGGCAAAGGTCATCGTAATTGCTACGATAGCCAAACCAACGCCCCATCTGCATCAATGTGTCGTATGCCATTGAATTACGGTATATGTAACTCACAATTAGCCCTTCAAGTGTTAATCCACGGGAGAGCCGTTGGCCACCGACAACAATCGTTCGCAGCCCATCAGGGTACAAACTATAGTCGAGATCATCGCCACCACCGTGCGCCACTTGTGCGAGAACTGGCATGATTGAGTCGAATAGGCTCGACTGTATCTCTTGCCATGAAAACTCGTCACTTCCGTACTCTTTTTCAAAAGCAACAAACAGTCCGTTGATATGTTCATTCTGCAAAGCTTTGTTAGACGGTAGGCTGGCGTAAAGCTTAATTGAGGTCTTAATATCTGCGAGGTGCTCCCTGACTGCTTTGTGGAGTAGTTTTTGTGTATTCACAAAGCGGGTGACGTTAATCATCATAGAGCGATGTGTCTTTGTGTCACCACGAAGATCTCGTATGACGTTTGCGATAAGAAAAGTATTGATCGCATCCTGTAGAGTGCCAGAGATAACCTCAAAGTCATGCTCTTTCTTGTGCTTAATAGGATAATGATCCTCGGCATCTTCTATGTCACGCAAGATATGATGATATTGCGAGCTAGGAGGAAAGATATTACGTGCACCAATGTAATTCGATGGTGCGTCTAGGGCGTAGATGTAGTCCTTTGGAAATAGCCCCTCGCGCTCCATCTCTTCGTCAGTTGCAGGATCGATAAAGATATTTGCGTATGGAGTGGCTGTAAAACCAACATAGCTCGAGAATCGAAAGATGTTGAGTAGATCCTCAATGTATTTATTCGTCTTTGACGGGTCATCATCGGCAGCTTTAGTGTTGACTGAAGCGTAGTCTGCCTCGTCGTCGATCATTAAGACCGAGTTATTGATTTTACTGCTTTCGTTTTGGTTGTGTTTCTGAATCCACTCAAGCAAATTCTTTAGTACTGAGGTATTCTTCTTTATTACAAATAACATTGGCCGTTCACCTTGACCTTGTGATAATGTCATCGAAAGTTGCTTGGCTGCATTCTTATTAAAATCTTTTGCAGCGGTAGTAAAGGCAATCGGGCGTAAGCTAGGATCGGGGTTAAACTTACCGACACCAATCGGTGTGAGCTTGTTAGCTTCTTCATTCATAAGGTTGCTATCGACACCAACAAATGCCTCGTCGATACGAATCTGTGTTTGCTGACGAAGATCGTTAGTCGTACCCGTAAGGAGGATGACCGTTCGGAAGCCTGCATCTACTGCCTTACAGATGATGCCGCTGTAATTGATAGTTTTACCAGACTGAACATCACCGATGATCAAACCGCGCCGTTGCTCTGACTCGTCTTCGCCTCGAGTTGGATCGCCAAGGAGGTCGACAATTTCATCAGACACCTTGTCCATACTAGTCACAACATTCGTCGGCATTCCGCGATCTTGTAGCATATACTGCTCGAACCGCTCCCAGTACTTCATTGGGAGAGTATCTTTACGTTGAGCGAACCATTTAGTGTGCTTCTTCTGCACAAGTACAGCCCCAAGGCCAAGGAGAATCTTATTGTTAGATAGGATTTCTTTTCTGACCGACTCTTTTTCTTCTTCAGATATATCGAGGCCTAGAAGTGTACGTGCTTTGAACGTATTTTCTACAATCGTGTTGATCGCATCTTCGCTAATCGCTTCATCATCACCGGCTTTTGGCAGCAAGGAGTTTATTGTGTCTTTGAATTTTTTAAGGTCGTTGGTCATTTTTAGTTATCTCCTCCCTGGAACGACTGGCGTAGTTCATCAAACTTTGAATAAGGCTCGGTATTAAGTAGAATCGCGAGTAATTCATCTCGCGATAGCCCTATGTTCGCTGCTTGCATTAGTTGCACATCAATATCGTTCTTCATCTTTTCTATATCTTCTGTCGGTTGGCTAATTTCACCACTTGCAACATCTAGATAGATGCGACTAGCAGGAAAGTTCTGCTCGATGGTCTGCAAAAGAGTCTCGAATGTTCGTTGTGTATCTTGGTCGAGCTTATTAAAGACCATTTGTACTTGAGGTAGTTCGCGGTTAATCGTATAAGCAACCGCACCGTCACGAGTTGTCAGACGCTCCCATACATAGTGAGTACTTTCGTCACGATCGAGCTTGCCT
>CAZNVG010000106.1:0-2435 GCA_964576475.1 uncultured Candidatus Saccharibacteria bacterium
CACCACCGAACAATCCCGCTCCAAAATCATCAACCTCATCGCCCTCCTCAGCCGCGCGTAGATAAATATTTACAGAGATGGACCCTAGAAAAAGCAAATTTGTTCAGTTTAGCCCGCAGCCCATATATCTCGTGGAGCTTTACAATGAGCTCTTGAACAGGCATGACCATCTGCGTGATGCTGTCCAATTGCGTAGAGAAGCTACATTATGTATGAAAAATGAAAAATCACCAGCTAGGTATATACGATATAACAGTATTGCAGAATCAGTATCGTGGTTTTTTACGGTTGAGTATTTCAGTAGATTTTTATCGGATCCCGCTAAACCAAACAACTCTCAGCGTTGTTTACTGGCGCTGGTCCAGGCAATAGACAGAACAGAGGGCTTAATGGTTGAGCAGAAATTTAAAGAATTTATTGACGAAAAGCACGAAACTATAGCATATATTAGTAGGCAAAGAAAAAAATACTTCGCACATGCAGATGAAGTGACTTGGGCTACATTTCCAAATTTATTTGATGGTGAGCATGAAATGATGTTGGATAGCGTAGCCGATATTTTAGATTTGTTAGGAAAGAAAATGCACCTAAATAATATATGCAGAAGAGAAGCGCTCAAGGATAAAATTGTTTTATCTTAGCAAGGCATCTATTTGTGTGTACGGCGAACACAAGCTTAAGCGGGCTGGTGTGTTAGTATTGTAAAATGATTATCTTTCACACGGATGGGAGCGCTAGCCCGAACCTGGGACCTGGGGTTTTTGCAGCGGTGAGTGGTAAAATTCATGTTATCAGTGACGTTTTTGAATTAATAAAATGAAGAATATTCCATTTGTATCAAATACTTCAGATAACTTGCACTGTGTGCCAGCGTGTTTCATGATGATTGCGAAGTACTTTGACGCAAAATTCAGCGTATCTATGGATGAATGGGCAAGGCAGTGTGGCTTTGAGCCAGGTAAGGGCACGTGGGCGAATGGTGGGCTGCTCTGGTTTATCGAACATGGATATGATGTCGTGCACATGGAAGATTTTGATGATAAGCGATTCATTCGGGAGCGGGGCGATTATCTTATCTCACTTCACGGCAAAGAAACGGGCAATTGGATGATAGAACATACCAATATGGTCGCCGAAGTTGCGCGTATTCAAAAAATCAGCATACGTCCCGAAGTCTATAGCAGGGCAATCCCGACTTTGAATGATATGAAGCGTATGCTTGATAACGGATACCTACTGCGCATTGCAGTGAACTGGAATAGTCTCCACGATAAGTCTGGTTATGATGGGCTTAGCATCATTGGCTACGACTATGATGAGAAATATATGTACATTCATGATCCCGGTCTCCCGCCTCAAGAGGCGATTGCGTTACCGTGGCATAAACTTGATGCAATCTCAGCAGACCCATCAATTAAAAACCGTGAACTTGACGCAATAAAGCTAAAAAGCGTGGTAGAGTAAAACGATGGTTATTTATCATACTGATGGGAGTGCTAGTCCGAACCCGGGGCCGGGTGGGTTTGCAGTAGTGAGTGGTGGCAAACCTGTCGTACTTGGTCGTGAGCCGAGCGGGGTAGAGACGACCAACATTCGCATGGAGGGTTATGCTATCATCGCGGCGCTCAAACATGCCGATGGCGAGCCATGCAAAATCCATACTGACAGTGAGTTCTGGATAAATGTTGTCACCAAATGGTCGCTCGGCTGGGAAAAGAACGGCTGGAAGAAAAAGGGCGGCGAGATAAAGAACCTCGATATTGTACAAGAAATTTGCGCACTACACCGCACATCGCAGGCAGAACTCATCTGGGTGCGTGGCCACGTCGGTAACGAGGGTAATGAGCTAGCCGACCACTGGGCAAACCAGGCCCGGCTCGGTACCTGAATAACACATTTATAGCATATAATGGTTACCAGCATAACCCCATAAGCAGATAAGGAACGTCGCATGAAAGACACAATAGCAGAATCAAAGCTACGAGCAGTAGCGGCTCAGTCGGGGACGCCATGCTTTGTGTACTCTCGGTCGTTACTACAAGAGCGGGCAGAGGAGCTTGCGAAACTCAAACTACCCTTTGGTTATGTACCGCGGTATGCGATGAAAGCTAATAATCACCCTGATATTATTCGACTATTCGACAAAGCCGGGCTGCACTTTGATGCCAGCTCAAGTTATGAGGCTCAGGAGCTACTTGACCTTGGGGTTGCTGGTGACAAGATTAGCCTGTCGAGTCAGCAGCCAGCACATAACCTTGATGATTTACTGTCAGCGGGTGTTCGCTTTATCGCGACATCGATGCACCAACTTGAATTATTTTTGAGTGCTGAGGGGCGACCCAACACTGTTGGGTTACGCGTCAATCCCGGCTTTGGGGCTGGTCATAACAACCGGTTGATGACCGGTGGGGCAAACAGCAGTTTTGGACTTTGGA
>CAZNVG010000107.1:0-2435 GCA_964576475.1 uncultured Candidatus Saccharibacteria bacterium
GCAGCTTGCTCACGAAGCGCTTGAGCACAAGATTTCTCTGTACGAAGCAGCCGAAGGCAGTGATGCGATAGCCGAATATTGGGTCAAGCTTACCGCCGAAGAAAAAGAGCTCATCAGAAACCCTGAGACGGCTTACACCGGCCTTGCAGCACAAAAGGCTCATGCAATTCATGACCGTTGGTCAGCGCAAAATTAATCTGTTTCGGCCCAATCGCGTTTTTCGTTGATGGCACTTTTCTTGGCATAGGCAGCCGCGAGGTCAATATCGTAGCGGTTAGCAATCTCAAGCAAATAATTGAAAACGTCCGCGAGTTCAAGCTCGAGCTTTTCTTTGTCAGCCTTGCCTGCCGTTGCTTGGTTGCGGACTTCTTTGGCAAGCTCGCCCAGCTCCTCGGTAAGGTACATGAACACCTTCTCGACAGACTTTTTGTCCCATCCCCGCTCTTTGCAGGTTTGGTCTAGACGTTTTTGAATCTCACTCAGTGTGATTTGCGTCGATTTCATTATCTACACTTTACCACTACGAATCAGGATGTAGCACACGGGGAAGTTAGAGTGGCCGCCAGAGACATCCATAGTCAGTGACTCAACACAAAAACCGGCATTTTTGATCTCGGTAGGCCAGTCAGTTCTATTCACAGTCGAGCGTATAGGTACCAGCATTATAACGCCCTCTTTTGCGACGCGCATGAATTCAGGGAGGCAGCCGATAGCAAGCCCCAACCCACCACTCCCGTGGTTTTTGCCGTATGGCGGATCGGTAATAACATAATCAAACTGATCTGTTTGAAACCTAGAAAGGTCTCTCGCATCTGCCTGTACACGTTCTTTTATTATCGTAAGATCCGGCTTGTACCATGAAGGTAGGTTATCGAATAGGACATGTGACATTTGGGCGTTCAGCTCAGTAGCATATGTATACTTGCCGGCATCATCTACGGGCTGCCCGCCAGCATAAGAGATATCACTAAGTACTGCATTTTTGATGATGTCTCGCGCAGCTAGTAGGTTAATAAGCGTGCCTGCGCCGCCGAATGGATCTAACACCTTTTTACCACTGAGGAGTGATTTAAGCACTGGCCACGCTTCGGCAATCTTGTAATATTCGGGAGTCCAAGCGCCAGAGATGGTATCAAGATGTATTTCTCCGTCGCTATCATTAAAGAAACGTGGTACCTGTTTCATCATGAGACCGAACCAACAATCAACAAGTGCTTTTTTAATATCTTTTCGTACCAATTCAATGCCCGATGGGAAACGAGTTGTTTTTAAGCGGTTGATATTATAGTCTGCAAACGTATATTGAAAATTAAAGTGATCGCGATCGCCACTATGACCCTTGTCTCTAAAATGGACGTTAAGGTAGCTCAGAGTGGCGAGTGTCTCGGTGAGAGCGGCGAGCTCCCACTCAGGAACATATTCACCATATTGTACCTTCTCTGGCTCGCCGCTTAGGTAATCGAGTATTTCTTCCTCGCACATGGCGTTTGTATTAATCTTGACAGGAACAGTACCAAGAGGTAACAACTCAGCTCCTTCGCCTAGGCGAGGTGTCTCGCTCGGAAATGGTAACGTTGGCTGCCCAGGCTCTTCCAGATGTGATGATGCCTTGATCTCTGTGGCATCTTCTTTCATAAGCAGCTTAACAGCTTTATCATGACTTGTTTTTAAATTATGTATTTTGAGGGTTTCAAGTAATTCTTGTCCACCCGCCGTCAAAATCTTACTTAAGGTAGTACCACCACTTTGCATACTTCGAATAGCACCAGTTATAGGGTCGGTCGTAAGCTTTACGGTAAACTTAGGACGTTCTTCTGGCAGGTGCCATGGACCGATTGTAGTGGCTAGGTTACCCTCCACGACACATACTTGATTAGGGGGAAGATTTTTATATATTTCTGCATCGAAATGTCTTGGGTCTGGCGCTTCATGCTGTCTCTCGACGAGTTCAGCGTCTGTTGTCGCTCCAAGGCTGCGGCGGATCATGTCTCCGAATTTAACCACATTAACCTCAAATCCTGCAGCAACGACTTGCTCACCAATATACTTTGCAACTGTGGTTGCTCCGCAGCTAACCCGGTTGCCTGATATAAGAAAAACAGGATTGCGACTGAGTACCTCTTGCGAGAAGAGGTTGGGCCATTGCTCCATTCCCCTTGCTTGTTTTGGTGCTGTTGTATTGAGGTGTGACATAGCTATTTTCTATTAAAAAGAATATTCACTTACTCTACTACTATTTTTGTACTTGTCAATATCATTCGTTGCGTTAAGCAAAGTAAGCTTGGTTTGGCGGTCAGCATACACACGTAGTAAGATGATGCCATAACAGGAGGATATAATGGGTGAACTGATACGATTGCCGGGGTTGCTAGACGTACATGTGCATCTGCGCGATCCGGGGCAAACTGACAAAGAAGACATGGTGACGGGGACAA
>CAZNVG010000108.1:0-2373 GCA_964576475.1 uncultured Candidatus Saccharibacteria bacterium
GAGAAATATAGTCATAAGTAACAGTAAACAGTAACAATAAACTGTAACGGTAAACGGTAACAGTAAACGTACGAGGAAAGTATACCAGCTTATTTCACGCTCAACTACGCTTGACAAGGTACTACTACTACTACTACTATTGAGGGTAGTTATTTATTCATAAATATATATGGTTCAAGAAATTGGTGGTGATCAAGGTAAAACAGTAGATCAAGGAGTTCAAAGAGGTCAAACTGTGTTAGCAGGTGGTGGGGGTGCCGAAGCGGCAGTTGCCGCACGAACATCGGGTATTACTCAACGTCCTCCTACTGAAGAAGCTTCGATAATGGCAGGAGTAGATAGGCTACAGGGAATGGGCGTGGTAGATGTTCATTCGATGAAGGCAGTATTTGCTAAATATTTAAAAACATCAACTCCTGGAGATGTGTTTACAGATCAGTTTTTTCATCCTTATTACGCCTTAGCAGGTATGTTGACTACAGATTTAGGACTTCCGGATTTACGAACGATGATTAATACATCGGCAATTGATCAAGCACTTGTACGTGCCCAAAGTGGACAGTATGATTTGGTTTCACATGTTGAACAGCGCCTCACTGCAGGCCATACACTGCAGGATATAATACTAGAGATTGACCATCTAATTAAGTTCATCGAAGTATGTGTAGAGATTATGAAACAGGAACGCTATAGTATTGAGAGTGCAAGTAAAGCCCTGCAAGTTCTCGAAATATACAAGTCAGCGATCGAAAGTCGAATAAGAAAGACCACCGCTCAAAAAGAAGAGTAATGCAAAAAGTAGGTTGAATTTCTTAAGATCTTCCTAGAACGTTAAGGATGTTGTCCGATAGTAGAAGTGCTGACTCTTTTTCAGTCGTCGACACACACACAGGTTTGTAGACATGCATGATGTCTTTGATCCGATCGAGTGGTGCGCCTGGCGGGAGGTCGACTTTGCTCAGCACCATGATCGTGGGTTTATCCTCTACCCCCAGATCGCGCAGTGTCCGCTGCACCGTCTCTATCTTCTCCTCAATATCGGGGTCAGAAGCGTCGACGACGTGGATGAGCAGGTCTGCATTCACTGTCTCCATCAAGGTCGAGCGAAATGCTTGGATGAGCTTCGGCGGCAGATTCTTGATAAAGCCGATGGTGTCCGACACCAATACTGGAGCAATTCTAAGTTCCGCATTCCAAGTTCCAAGTAAGTCAACCTCCTCGTTACTTTCATCTTTTTTACTTGGCATTTGGAATTTGGCATTTGGAACTTTCATTTTGAGGTATCCTGTCGCGCTATCGAGTGTAGCAAAGAGCACATCCTTCTCGAGCTTGCTTTTGCCGGTCAGTGCGTTAAATAGCGTGGTTTTACCTGCGTTCGTGTACCCTACAATAGCAACAGTCTTCACCCCCTGCTCCCGACGTTTATCTATGCGCATTTTCTGATCTTTCTGATATTTCTCGAGCTTGAGTCGCACCTCACGTATGGCATCGCGCCAGTGCCGCTTCATGCGCTCGATATTGGTCTCGCCTATCCCCCGCGTTCCCACTCCCCCGCCTTGGCGTGACAGCACCATACCCAATCCATAGATCCGTGGGCCCATATGTTGCATCGCCGCAAGCTCTATCTGGAGCTTCCCTTCGGCTGTTTTCGCATGTTTCTGAAATATCTTCAGTATCAGGTCTACCCGATCCCACACGACGATGTCAGGATCTGCATCCCACAGTGCCATTTTGAGGTTATAGACCTGGTTGGCGCTTACGATATCGTTAAGCACGAGTGTATGTACTTTTTCTATTTTCACCAGGGCGAAGAGCTCCTCTACCTTCCCCTTCCCTACATACGTCGTCTGATCGGGGTGAATACGCTGTTGGACTATGTGACTCACAATCCCCCTACCTCCCGTGAGGGTATGTATAAGCTGAATGGTCTCCTCGAGACGCTTCTGGCTCTCGTCGGTATGCGTGTGAGGCGGAACAACATCAATGACGATAAAGTGACGGGTTTGAGTCATACGTGTATTCTACCCCTCCGATGAGCAATTTGCGCTATACTTATGATTATGGTAAATGTCCCAACAGAGCTTCGTTTTGCGCAGAAAGGACTTGTGCTGAACAAAGCTATGGATTCTCTCCTACTTATCCGATATGGATCTGCTAAGTTCAAATCATCTGTCGCGAACGGTGGCAAATACGCTCTACCAGGGGGAAAGGTCGACCCAAATGAAGATCTTGAAATCGCCTGTGTACGAGAAATTCAGGAAGAGACAGGAGTGTGTGTTATTCCTGGATACCCGGTGTACTCATACTCTTTCCTCGTCCACAAACCTGCAGGAATCACGAGAATAATTCTCACTGCAAGGCTCTGCATGTATA
>CAZNVG010000109.1:0-2369 GCA_964576475.1 uncultured Candidatus Saccharibacteria bacterium
GCAAATAATACCAGCAAAAGAATTGGTCGAAGCTAGCAATGGAATTAATGTTATGGTTAGTAAAGCTTTCTTATACATAATAACATCCTTGTTATAAATTAATTAAGAGTGGGTTATTACAGCCGATATAAGCATATTATCAAATTCATAGAAATAATAATAGGTGAGAGCATAAGAAAAATACCTTGGCATACATTACGAAACTCTGGAGCTATAATTTCAAATTGTTTCCTGGTTATATCACTTGGGTATAGCTTTTCCATAACCTATCCTTAAAAATCATCTAAATAGTATCATATAAAAAAGATATTAAACAGAACTGGGAATTTAAAAATAATTATAATCGAGTAGGAGGGGTCTCACGATCCCCGTCCTCTCACACCACCGTACGTGCGATGTCGCATACGGCGGTTTCAGTTAAGCTTCTAGCAACTGCGCCCATTTCTCTTCGAGACAAATGAGCCCCTGTGTTTTAAACCAAGCATTATTTAACGCTCGATGAAGTGCCCGTGTTCGTGATAGACGCCACCGTCCCTTTCCAGATGAGCTTATTTTACGCGCCTCTATTTCAGGTACGCCAAGACTTATCAGGTATTTCGCGATGGTCTTACACCGTTTCTTCTGCTTCAGCTTGTAGCATCTGAGTTTGCGTCGTATCCACGAATCAAATCCTTGCCACAAGCTTCGGTTTGAGCTCAGGTGATAATAGCCTAGCCACCCACGAAGGTATTGGTTTAGTTGCTCGACCACGCTGTCAAAGCTCCTCCCTCGACTCCTCCAAGTGAGCTGCCGAATCTTGGCTTTAGCTCGTTGTATCGTCTCAGGGGCCATGGTTATCCGACCATCAAGCTCAATCCGATACCCTAAGAACTTGCGCTCATTAACCAGGGCTACCGTGCTCTTCTGTTCGTTTACCTTAAGCTTGAGCTTCTTTTCCAGGAACTGTTTCATTGATTTGAACACCCGTTCTCCGGCCAGTTTCGACCTGACATAGACATTTTGATCGTCTGCGTATCTACAGAACTTGTGTCCTCTTTGCTCCAGCTCCTTATCCACTTCATCTAGCAGTATGTTAGACAGCAGGGGGGACAGAGGTCCGCCTTGTGGCGTGCCTTCGTGCCTCTCCACGCATACTCCATCCTGCATAATCCCCGACTCTAGGAAGCGCCGGATGATTTTAAGCAGTCGCTTATCGCCTATCTTCCGCGCCAATCTGGACATCAAAATATCATGATTGACTCGGTCGAAGAATTTCTCCAGGTCCATATCGACACACCATACATAACCCTCGCGAACATACTGGCTCGCTTGTTTTACCGCATCGTGCGCTCTCCGACCCTTGCGAAACCCATAACTTGACTCCGAAAAACTGGGGTCAAATATCGGCTCTAGAACCTGATGTATTGCTTGCTGTACCAGCCTATCTATCACAGTGGGAATGCCGAGAATTCTCATCTCATTGGCTTTCCCAGGCTTCGGTATCTCTACCTTGCGCACTGGCTGTGGCTGATAGCTTCCGTTCAGCAGGTCCTCTATCAGTTGCTCTTTGTTTCCTCGAATCCACTCCCATCAATGGTCATCCCATCTATTCCAGGTGAACCTTTATTCGATTTCACGCGTTTATATGCTCGATTCAGATTCGCCCTAAGGCAAACCTTTTCTAACAGGTCCGTTGCCAAGTCTTCAGTCTTGTTTGACGCCATAAGAGTTTGTTGCTCCACCAATAGCCCAGTTCCAGTTCCGCCTTCACCAGAATTACCGTGGCAGATAATGTCCTTTCGATCACTTATCACTTGCACCTCTTCTGCAACTCCTTCTCTCTTGAGTCATTCAGCCCATACCTGACTTATCTGATTCAGGCCTTCCCCGATTACGGTACCATATCGAGTACTATGCCCTCTGCTGACTCCTTACTTCCCTTCCCCCAACATCGCTGTTGATGTAGCTGATACTCAGCAGAAAGTAAGGCCTCCCGGCGTAAGCTCCCCTTGCAGGGAGTCATGGGTTTACCCCAATCACGCAGAACCTTCACAAGGCCATGTTAGATCTACATATAACGCGCTTCCGATCGAACACGGGTTATTCTGTCAATTGCCAGGTTACCCAGCCGTATATGCCTCATCTACTGGCTGTTCGTCACAGCCTTGCTTTGCCTTCGGCTTCCTTCAGATTCTCCTCACGGTAGACACCCTTGCCTAGGCTAGTGGACCAGTTCGATTCAGCCCACAGTGGACTTGCACCACTAAGTTCTACGCCATGTCCGGCGCACAATCAAAACGCGTCTCTAGACGCATTCCTGAGCCGTAGGCGATGTCCTTTTGGGTTTTACTTGTCTTTGTATGAAAAAATTCGATCGTCGCTTAAAACAC
>CAZNVG010000110.1:0-2310 GCA_964576475.1 uncultured Candidatus Saccharibacteria bacterium
ACAAGTGGCGGGTATTTATGTGGATATTCTCGGCCTGCGTGCACCATAACGCCATAGTAAAATGGGTTGCTTAATATACGTTCAAGGAACTGTTTGCTAGGCGCTTTACTGTTCGAGATATTACTACGAAAGCCCATTTTCCGCAGATCCTTAGCAATTACAGCGTATGACATGCCGCGTGCACGCATCTCATACGCCTTAACTATATAGTGAGCTTTCGCACTATCAACCTCAATGTCCTTGATTGGCTTTTGTGCAGTGCCGCCGATAATAACGTTTTTATAGCCTATCGGGGCACGATGCACCCATATACCCTCACTTAACATCTGCTCAAAGCGACGCTTTACATTATCGCGACTTGTGTCTGAATAGTACTTGGCGAGCAACATGCCGATACCCAACCTGAAAAGGTCAGTGGCTGGTGAGTCCTTAGTGATGAAGAGATTATCGGATGGAAAGTGCATCTCGATTTTACCTTGCTCAACAAGCTTACCCATAACCCGAACTTCTCGCTGTGAGGCATCACGCGTAAATCGATCTATTTTATCAAACACTACAATCGCAAACTCTTTCATTGCCTGAATCTGTTCGACGAGTAGCGAGAACTTATGGCGTGCATCCTTGTAGGCACTCTCATCAAACTCATGATAGTTGTATGAAAGGTTCTTTTCCTGCGCATACCTCTCAAGCCTCAACTTCTGAGCTGGTAACGCTTTGCGTTGCTCGATATCTGATACTCTTGCAATGAGGATTAGCGCGGTTTTCATAATTGTTTACTCCTTTATAACTTAACATTACTTAACACTACTTTCAATGTTTGATAGAAAGTCGGAAATACGAGTCGGTGTGAATCGCCGCAAAGCCTCATCTATGTGTATGAACGCCATAAATCGATATGGATCTGGTGACTTGAGTAATGACTTGATGCGATACCACGCTTGCTTGCCATAGCGCGCTTCAAGTAGGTTACGCAAGCCAACAACTCCCACCTGACTAGTGATAGTCAACCCAGCAACTGCCGCGAGTGCAGTCTGTGGAGTGATACCGTCATTTGCCTCAAGATAGTTTTGTAGCAACTCGTACGGTTCCCTTACATCCAGGGCAAGCATATCGACTGAATCTGTAATCTTATTCCAATGTTTAAGCAGGATGCGTTGGCATAAATCCTTTTTATACAGACTCTCGAATGTCCACTGCTCCAATTCTGGAAAAGCTCGCTTAATAGAGGCCCTGCCGACGAAGCGCACTTCATACCTAAATACTTCCATTGGTCGATATTCTGGTAATTTCTCGATCAGGCTGAGCTGCACTGCACTATCGTTTTCGAAGGCTCGTTTACCACTCCTCTTAGCTTTTAACAAATCGGCCATTTTATCGTAAAAAGCTATATCGAGTGAGTTTGCGTGAATATGTACAACATGTCCATCGCGGAAGTCTGTCTTCTGTAGATCATACGTCTTGCTTACGTTCAGCTTGCCTATCGTATTGAGAATCGTTTGGCATGATGTGTAGTCGAGAAACACTATATTCTTGGACGGATGCCAGGCCGAGATATTCGCACGTGCAAGCTGTGTCTTGAAGAATTTATAACCTAGTAGCTCATGTAATGCCGCTTGCAAAGCAGTGAGTAGTGCATCAAAGTCCTTTTCCTCTAACTCATCGAAGTTATTGCCAAACAACATCTTCGGCGCCGAGAACTCGACATCCAAAACGTACTGTATACCAATGCCTTTTCGTGGCCGCCTATGCAGTGTCAATCGGGGCATATACTTACCCGCCTTGGCATAAACAGGTGAAGGGTTTAGGTATGTTCTACTATTACTGCCTACTGCACCCACAAGCTGCTCAACTGATAAGGGTGCGAATGCCCCCTTGCGCAATAATGATGGGTCAAGAATTGTGATTGACAGCTTTACCGTGTCTACCATAGATTTCATCACTTCTTTCAAATATCTCGATGCACTTTGCGATAACCTCTTGCTCAATTAACTTCCCGACCTTCTTCGTTATGGGATAGAAATAGTTGAGCTGGCGTGAGCCAACTTTCTTGGTCGGATAGGTTAAACGATAACCCGTGCCATCTAGCCGCTTATGCACGCCAATCGAGCCAATAAACAACTTCCCATCAATTAAGCAGCTTGCAAAAGCAACGAGGCCGTCGGCTGGTTTAACTGGGATGATGGTTACCTCGCTAACAGTCATCGTCGTTTACCCCAGACTGCATGCTAAGCAAAACATCAATCTGAGCACCCAAGTCCCTTAAGTAGTAATCAGGCAATGACTTGATACTAGAGCGGAGTGCTTGGCGCC
>CAZNVG010000111.1:0-2281 GCA_964576475.1 uncultured Candidatus Saccharibacteria bacterium
AGAACAATCTACTTCACAGCAAGATGAGCAACGCCTTGTTGATATTATCCTCGCCAATGTTGGCACGGTAGTATGTTTCCGATCAGGAAGTCCCGCCGACGAACGACTTATGCTTCCGCTATTCTTTCCATTCATCCAGCAAGGTGAAATTGCGAATTTACCAGCCTATTCGTATTTCATACGTATTGCCGCAATCCAGGCGCAGGAGCCCATGTCGGGGGTGACTGTTGTTATCGAGGACATAGGCAACCCAGAGATTGCTCAACGTGCCGTCAAATCGTCGAGACTCCTGTATACAAGGAGACAACTTAATATGCTAGACATAAAACCATCAGCAGTATCAACTACAAACAAAAAGGATGCATATAGAACTAGCAATGCACACAATACTAGGCAATATGACGAACTGCAAAGTTCTGAGGCAATATCTGGCAAGCAGCATAAGTAATCCCTACTAAATAGACTCCGTCAGCAGACTTTTGAAATATCATTTCTACTCAAAACTCCAATTAAGTAGATTTCTCTTAATATAAAGTTGCGGACTTTAGTACATTGTGATATTATAGCTTCGTTGAGTAAGGGATCCTCAGGTTCACTATAGTATAATTGTACGTAGTGCTGCTCTGTGGCCAAAGCCATGGAGCGTTTTATTTATCATGACGAAAAAACTGCCAAATGTATCAATAGTTATTCCAACGCTCAATGAAGCGGATAATGTTGCCGCACTCATCTCAAGAATTGACGCCGTACTGCTGAATAAGGCTGAATACGAGCTTATTTTCATAGATGACCACTCAACGGATAGAACAGTAGAGATACTTGAATCACTGTCGACGGATGAGAATGGCACGCAGCGCCAAATTATTGTCCATACAAAACGCGGAACACCCGGAAAGGCATTTTCACTTATTGAGGGTTTTGGCCATGCTTCATTAGATCTTATTTGTATGATTGACGCCGACCTTCAGTACCCACCAGAGGCGCTCATTGAAATGTTTAGTGTGATTGACGATGGTTTTGATGTAGTTGTCGCTAATCGTATACCGCAAGACACGAGTTTATATCGCCGAATTCTCAGCAAAACAGGACGTAAAATATTTGGCGAATGGCTACATGGTCTTGAATGCGACGTTCAATCTGGCTTTAAACTGTTCCGTGCTTCAGTGCTTGATAATATAGCGTTGAACATGACCTCTTGGACATTTGATTTATCCTTTTTGGTTCAGGCGAGAGAAAAAGGCCACAAGATTGGCACCGTGTCTATACCATTCTCGGAGCGCAATGCAGGAACGTCAAAGGTTAATGTTATCCGCGTAGGCTTAGAAATTGCTATTGAATCGATTAAGTTTAAATTTCGTAAACGTGAAACATTAGCCCAAGATGTCATAGCCATAACTTCCGATACAGAAAGTGACGAGCTTGGCATTGCTTAGGATGCGTGCAGAATAATTACCTATGATTACATTCATCAAAAATATCGCTAATAAGATACCTGGTGGACCCTATGTGGCTGCGATTATGGCCGCTAACATCTTAAACTTCGCATTCAGTCTGCTACTGAGTCGAACGCTTAATTTTGAACAATATGGTTTACTGACGCTCATAAACACTCTCTGGCTCGTTATGGGTATTTTTATTACATCGTTGCTCCAAACTGTTAACCACCATACTGCATATCTAAGTGTTCATCATAATAGTGCAACAGCGACAGCGTTTGTATTAAAGGCAAGGAAGCTGGTAAGTATTGCTGGTCTGATAGCTACTATAGTTTGGCTCGCGTGTATCCCCGTAATGAATTCATTTTTCAATATATCCAGCATGTTGCCGCTGCTTATCTTTAGCCCAATTATTCTTGCTGGCTGTCTTGCGTCCGTGGAAAAAGGCTTCCTCCAGGGAAGTTTAGCGTTCAAGTTACTGGCATTAACTACCATAATAGAGCCATTCTCTAAAGTAATAATCGCAATAGTCCTAGTACTACTTGGCTACCAAAATATTGCGTATAGCTCAATTACGCTTTCTGTTCTCATTTCTTTTGGACTAGCTAGTATTCTATCAGCACGAATAAAATCCCCAGACTCAAGCTCCGAAAAGGCTTCGGCATTTCCACATAGATTTATGCTCGCAACCATTGCGACAACCATTGCCAGCACAGCATTCATAACTGTTGACGTGCTAATGGCGAAACACTACTTGTCACCAACTGTCGCTGGGCAGTACGCAAACTTATCCCTAGTAGGCAAAATGATTTTCTACTTTGGGTCCATCTTTAACACGCTAATGA
>CAZNVG010000112.1:0-2225 GCA_964576475.1 uncultured Candidatus Saccharibacteria bacterium
TTCACGCCAGACCTGGGCTTTGCCATATTCAAATGGACTGTCGAGCGTCGTAACGACTGGCGTCTTCTCTCGAGCGAGACGAATGTAAGCCGGCTGCTTTGTCTTCGCGACAGTAAGCGTAGCCTTGCGCGCTTCATGTTCATCACACGGAACAACTACCGTCATGTGCGGGAGTACGCGCATGAGTGCGATATCTTCGAGCATCTGGTGGGTCGCGCCATCAGGGCCAACTGAGATACCCGCGTGCGAACCTACTATTTTGACTGGCTGTTCATTGAGACAGATAGTTGTACGGATTTGTTCCCAGTTGCGACCTGGAGAGAAGGCTGCATACGAGCTCGTGAAGGGTATCTTCCCTTCGGAAGCCAGCCCCGATGCCACCGTGACCAAATTCTGCTCAGCTACCCCTATCTCAATGTAGCGCTCGGGATACTTATTCACAAAAGCCTCCATCATGGTCGACTCGACTAAGTCTGCGCACAACGCCATCACGCGCGTATCTGCATCGCCTGCCTGAACGAGACCATCTCCAAAGCCTTTGCGCGTTGGCACGTGATCGATCGCTTCCTGAAAAAGCTGCGGTGAGAGGTGATCGGCGTATTTTTCATCTGTTCCGGAGTGCTGTGAAGAGGTCATTATTCGTGCTCCGATCGTATGCGTCCGCGTAAGGTGCGAAGCTCCTTGAGAGCCACTTTGCCTTGTTCAGCCTTGGGTGGGTCCCCGGCTACATCCTTTGTACCTGGTGGCATGCCGTGCCAAACTGGCTCACCCTCCATATAATCCACGCCCTTACCGGGTATGGTGTGGGCGATGATCATGGTTGGTCGCTCGAAGACAGCTCGGGCTTGCCCGCAGGCAGCAATAAATTCTTCAATATTATGCCCATCCACTTCGATAACATGCCAGCCAAAGGCCTGCCACTTCATCGCCAGCGGCTCAAGCGGCATGACGCTCTCAGTAAAGCCATCTATCTGGATATTATTTCGATCGATGATGCCAGTGATATTTGAGAGCTTGCGAGCGCCAACGAACATAGCCGCTTCCCAAACATTTCCCTCGTTCAGTTCACCATCACCCATGGCTACATAGACGCGATTCTTCTTCCCTTCCATTCGCAGAGCAGTCGCAATGCCGGCGGCTTGACTCAAGCCAGAGCCGAGTGGACCTGATGTGTTCTCCATGCCCGGCAAGCGCAGTCGCTCTGGATGGCCTTGCAGGCGGCTCCCACACTTTCGCAACGTCAGGAGCTCAGACTTCGGGAAATACCCCGCTTCTGCCATCGTTGCATATCGTACCGGCACAATATGACCGTTACTGAGAATAAGACGATCTCGCTCAGGCCAGTCTGGATTCTTCGGATCATTTTTCATAACCTCAAAGTACAAAGCGGTAAATATATCGGCCATACCCAGTGGCCCGGCCGAGTGTCCTGAACCGGCAGCAAGAAGCATCTTGATAATGTCTTGGCGAATCGAGTTCGCCTTGAGTTCGAGGTCTTTGACACTGTGCTGCATATGTCTACCAGTATACCTCTTGTGGTTTGAGTTCTCCAGAGGAGGTGACAATTACAAGCGATACATGTTACGCAAGGCAAAAATTCACCCGGCTAAGTGAGTCTTAACCGGGCGGAAAACGCTCGAATGCGCTAGCTAGTGATTGTATCCCGCTGGCTGGCATTTCGCTCCATCTGCTTGGTGAGCTCAGCTCGCATCAACTGGGGGTCAACTTCGAGAAGAGACAGGAGATCAGACATATCGTTGCTGAGAGGCTCAGTCAGCAGTGCCAGCAGGAGGTGCTCGACGCCAATGTGATCACTCGTTCGAAGATGTCCGTAGACACGCTGTAACTCAGCATCAGCTGCGAGAAGCGACCCAGCTTTCCTCTTCGAGGGAGTACGGTTCTGCAGAATTGCTTGCCGGACAAGATCAGATCGCAGCAAGCCACCCGCTTCCAGAACCGAATGGATAGGGCTGTGCAATGGTGCATCAACCTCGTCAACATCCACCAGGCCGAAGAAGAGAATTCCTGGGGACATCTCAGCGAAACCATTCCGTCGGCAAAAACCCGATGCATGACCAAGGACGCGTCTGGCACGATCAGTAAAGCGTTCGTACATATTGTCAACTTTCTCTCAGCGGGCGGATCGTCAGGAGGTGACGTCACGCCAAGACTATACCATAGGATATGAAGTATGTAACCTAACTAAATGCTTCGATAAGCTCGTG
>CAZNVG010000113.1:0-2159 GCA_964576475.1 uncultured Candidatus Saccharibacteria bacterium
GTATCTTGGTGGCATGGAGCACACAACATTGCACCTCTTGTACTCGCGATTCTGGCATCAGTTCTTCTATGACAAAGGCTTGGTGCCAACCCCAGAGCCGTATCTGGCACGACGTGGGCAGGGGATAATTTTGGCCGCAGATGGCTCAAAAATGAGCAAAAGTAAAGGCAACGTTATCAATCCAACAGAAGTAATTGATTCGGGGTATGGGGCTGATGCTTTACGTTTAAGCATTGCCTTCATTGCACCGTTTGACCAGACCACACCATGGAGTCCAGAGGGTGTCGCCGGGACGCACCGCTTTGTACAGAGGGTGTGGACGTTGGTGCAGGAATTTGTATCAGCACAACCAACCGGTGACGATAGTCGCGGTATGCTTAAGGCGCCTGTCCATAAAGCCATAAAAAAGGTCGGTGACGATCTGCAGGACATGGCCTTCAACACAGCTGTTGCCGCCCTGATGACACTTGTGAATGAGCTCTTTAAGTACAAAGCAGAAGATTCTTACGCCGACGCTGACTGGCGTTGGGCGTTAAAAACGCTTGTGCAGCTTGTGTCACCTTTTGCGCCACACGTTGCTGAGGAACTTTGGCAGGCCCTCGGCGAGTCTGGCTCTGTGCACCAAGCGCACTGGCCAAGCTATGACGAAACCCTGCTTGTCAGTGAAACGGTAGCAATTGTTGTGCAGGTTAATGGCAAAGTTCGCGCCACTGTCGACGTTGCGGCCGATGCCGATCAGGCCACCGTGTTGAGCGCCGTAAAGAATAACGACAGAGTGGTAGAGTGTCTGGGCAGCTCTACAATTCTGCGCGAAATCTATGTGCCAGGCCGTCTTGTTAACTTCGTCATCAAATAAGCGCAGTTGACAAACCCAACGAACGTAACATAAACTCCGTTAAGTCAATAGCAATCCGGGCCGAGTATACCCTCATAACATGTATCAACTTTGGACTCTTGACGATGGTTCGTACAAGATGGTATATTCCCTATATGGGAACATTTAAACGAGTAATCGCAGATAAACCTAATGAGAGTAGTAAATAAAAAAGCGATTGACGACTTTAAGCGCTCCCACGCCGATGCGGCCAAGGCACTCGATGCATGGGTCTCCGATGTCGAAGGTGCGCAATGGTCAACGCCGAACCAGCTGAAGGAACGATATCCTAAGGCAAGTATATTGAAGGCAGGACATGTCGTCTTTGATATTGTCGGCAATAGGTATAGGTTATGGGTTCAAATAACCTATAAAAATGACGTGGTCTTCGTAAAGAAGATAGGCACTCATAAAGAATACGACGGATGGGAAATAAGGTAGGTATTATGAATATTAAACCAATCAGAAATGATAGCGACTATGAAGAAGCGTTACGAGCGCTTGAACTTCTAGTTGCCGCCGACCCTGATCCTGACTCCGCAGATGCAGACCGCTTAAATATACTCACTACGTTAATCGAGAGCTATGAAAATGATCGCTACCCCTCAACACTTCCAAGCCCTGTTGATGCGATAAAATTCCGCATGGAGCAAGCAAACCTTTCTCCCGTAGACTTAGTTCCATTTGTCGGAAGTAGGAGTAAGGTATCGGAAATACTGTCAGGCAAACGCGCACTCAGTCTAGAAATGATTCGTGCTCTCGAGGCTGGACTTGGCATACCTGCAAAAGTGCTGATTCAGAAGCCTAGTGCAAGCAGCCAATTTCAGACATGGAGTGACACCCTAGTGAAAACCATGGATAAACTGGGCTACTTTGGCAAAGCATCCTACGACGGCAAGAATAAAGACTCTCTTCTAGCGACATTTTTTGGTAACAATACCAGTTCCGCACTCCAGCTTGCCTGGAGAAAAACCGATCAAAGAATATCACCTAGAACAGATGAGCATGCCCTATTGGCCTGGGCAGCATACGTTGAGCGCAAAGCAGCCCAAGTTACTACAAAAGATTACCGAGACGGTACTGTCACTATAGAACTCATGCAGAGCATATTAAAGCTCAGTGTGCATGAGGATGGTCCGCTACGTGCTCAAAAAGTATTACAAGATAACGGCATCGTCCTAGTGGTTACTCCACATTTACCAAAAACACGCGTTGATGGCGTGACTATCTTAAACGACAAGAAGAAGCCGATTATAGGCATGTCTCTCCGTTTTGATCGCGTAGA
>CAZNVG010000114.1:0-2117 GCA_964576475.1 uncultured Candidatus Saccharibacteria bacterium
CGCCGGCAGATAGTGCCGACGGAGAAATTAGACTTGCATCAAACTACGACGCCGACGACTATCGACTAGACGGTGCTGCTGTAATCGGCACATATGGTGATCCAATTTTCAACACCAACGGCGGATATGCTAACGACCGAAATACCACATTGACTTTTGGTGCAACTTCGGCAAACAACACTCCAGCAGGTAAATACTCGACAAGTATTAGCCTTGTTGCTACTGGTACATTCTAAAAAATCAGATAAATAATGCTCCTTAATCGGGGCATTATTTATATTGTAACTCTCCTCATCTTCAGCTATTATCATGATATTAAGAACCAAGAAAAAAGGGGGGATATGTCGTTAAAAAAAGTAGTACCAGGATTATTTGTCGCAATGGTGGTAATTGCGTTGCTCATATCTAACATAGGTTCAGCCGTGGCAATTGTACCCGGCTCTAACCAAAGAGTGAGCTATAGATATAACGGCGCACAAATGAATCAACACTCAAGCCAGCCGCTTATATCTGGCGACGGGAAGAAGATAGCTTACCAATCTACTTCCACTACTCTTTTACTTGACGGTAAAGGTTCAGTGGTACGAGATATTTCTACGGGCGCATCGGTCCGTATTAATGCGTCAACTGCCGGAGTCGTAACTGATCCTACCTATACAGACTTACTGCAATATATTAGCTACACCGGCAGGTATGTACTATTTCAGTCAACCGCAACAAATTTAATTGATGGCGAAACAATGAGCCCCGCCAATAAGTACAGACTTTATTTAAGAGACGTGGTTGGCGGTACGACAACATTGGTTAATCGTAATATTGTAACCGGTGATCTAGACAATAACGTTGGTTCAGAACTGACCTCTCTGGGCGTTAGCTCTGATGGAAGATTCGTCGCCTTTACAAGTAATTCCACCAACCTAGTATCTGGCGTAACTGATGGCAATCCCCACTTATATATGTTGGATAGGCAAGCGAATACGCTTGACGTGATCGACCGTAATACTAGCGGCCAATTAGGAACTTCTAATTCAAGTTGGGGACCAAGTGGTGGCATGAGCTGTGACGGATCTATAATAGCATTTCAGTATCCAACGAATCTAATTGTCGGCGCACCCAATGCACTACATACCGACGTATATGTACTTGATCGCCGCGCAGGCACGCAAAATCTAACAAACCTAACAGTTGGTGCTACCACCAGCTCATTGGCACCTACGGTTTCATGTAACGGTGATTATATAGGATTCAAATCTAAGGACGTAGGACTCGACTCGACTACTACCGTTACGGGCAGTGGATATTTTAGACCATACATTTATGATCGTGTGAATGGTATGTTCCACTTCGTTGCCGTTGATTCTAGTGGCGCATCTGTGAATGGTCCGATATGCACAACCTACAGTGATCCATGTGTTTGGGTTAGCGACAAGGGGCAAGGAGTATTTGTCAGTAATATGGCAAGTCTGCCTGGAGCAACCGCAGGCGATAATCAAATATACATTAGGGATATTGAGGCTACAGGTGTGGCGCTGGTATCAAAAAACATATCTGGCATTTCGGCAAATGGAGCGAGCAGTGGTGCGCGCATAACCGCTGACGGCAGAACAGTATCTTATATGTCTAATGCTACCAATCTGATCGACAACGACACTAATGGTTACGCAGACATATTCATTTCCAAGGTTGAGTACTAATAACAGTTACCAGCTCAATGTGTAAATACTAAAGCGCGCCAACAAACACCTTCCTCATGGAGGTGTTTGTGTTATAATTACATTAGTTACGTATATAAAAGGGGAAGATTGTGTTAGCAAAACAGCGTTTGCAGGTAAGCGTCCGTATATTTACGCTCATTATAGCGGTGGCTGCATGTATTACTTTTGGTACTGCGCATGTATTTGCTGCTGAGAAGACTAATCAGGCAAATACTCTAAAAGTCTCTCCAGTGCGTACCGATATCGAAATAAATCCTGGTGAGTCAAAGGTTGTCCAGGTATTCGTGACCAACCTCACCAGCGCACCGATCACCGTTCGCCCAGTGGAGAACGATTTTATAGCAGGTGACGAGCGTGGAACTCCGGCACTGATTCTTGATGCCGACCAATCTGCGCCTACTC
>CAZNVG010000115.1:0-2078 GCA_964576475.1 uncultured Candidatus Saccharibacteria bacterium
CTTCATCAGAAGGCAAGTCTGGCAGCGCAAGGATATACTCGCCAAAACGAGGACGTAGGTTTTCTGGACGGACGGACAACTCAATGACAGACATAGTATTAATATTATATACCAATTATGAAATTATGCAATATGTGATGCCTTGTTCAAACCTGATCGAATATCACAGGTCGCAGTAATAATCGAAGTTGACGGTGATAATTAATGGTGTTATCGTATTATCCATCGTTACGTAACGAAAGATATTTTCTATGACTAAACCTAATCGTTTTGCAGTTGCAGCGGCTATCCATGACCAAAGCGGAGCATTACTCATTATTAAACGTCCCGATACCGACAGAGAGCTTGGTGGATTATGGGGACTGCCAGCTCTTGCTCGACTTGCTCTTGACGATGAGCGAGCGACTGCAGAAGCAATAGGCCCTAAAAAACTTGGCGTTCAGATCGCGGTCGGCGATAGGATTGGCGAACAAACAATGGACAGGGGAGGTTATGTTCTCCACCTCGTAGATTATGAAGCAACTATCATTGAAGGCACTCCTGTAGTACCACAGAATGATCCAACGCTCGTACAATATACCGACGTTCGATTTGTAGCAGATCCCAGTATACTATGTGTTTCTGCACTAAAAGGTTCAGTATGCTCGAGAGTGTACCTTGACTCTATTGGCATTAATTGGAGAGGATTATAAGAGTGAAGAGGCCTGAATTTCATGTTGTGGTAGGGCATCCATATTCTGACATAGGCAAAGGCTGGCTCTCTTCTTGCGTTGGAAGATCGCTTGGGCCTGATACTGCAATGATAAAGATTGACCCTATGCTGAGCCCTGAGTTCCCGCGGGATTTAGGAGTGGCAGTAGAGAACGCCATTGTCACCGATGATGCAGCAACATATCAAAGCCAGGGGCTGCATTTTCATCCTGAACAGAATATTGTGCTTGGTGGCTGGATGGCTCAACGGCTAAAATTGAGTGCACTCGAAGAAGGAATATTGGTAGGAGAGGTACCTAAGATTACTGTTACCGACCTTTCCTACCGTATGGCCGAAGACTTAGAAAGACTTACGGATGGCAATAAAGCGGTTATTGAAATGGGAGGGTGTCCGGATGACCCCGAATCGGTAGTCCCCATAGGCGCAATCAAGGTTCTCGCTCGCACAAGGAAGATACGACTTCACCTCATGACAGCTTTCGATTACACGACTCGAGACGACGATAATCATGACGCCAAAACAAGGCCACCAGTACGGGCCATTACCGAAACCTTGCAAACATATGCCGGTATCGCAATGCGAGATCTCTCAGTATATATTCGGCGTACCCATTTGCCCTCAAGCGTGCCGGACGAAAGATTGGTCGAGGCAGGCCGCAAAGTTGCATTTAAGACCTTCCTACTACCACAACAGGTTCGCTATATCCCTAATCTCGCATCTCCAGCCGAATTGTATGATTATCTTGAGTGGGGTAAAGAAAAGGGGGAGGTAGAGGAGTGAGTAAAAATATAAAATATACTGTCGCTGTTGTATTGAAAAAAAGTCAGGATTCAGATGAATTCTTAGTAGTACGCAGGCCAGCGGATGATAAAGATTTAGCTGACACGTGGGGTCTCCCCGCAGTAACCTTGCTGCCCGGCGAACTTCCCGAAGATGGAGCACGGCGTGCATGCCAAGAAAAGCTTGGATGCAACGCAAAACCTGAAAGATTTCTTGGCATTATGTTCCAAAAACGAAACAGCTACGATATTTTCCTCATGGACATTGAGATGGTAATGGAAGAAGGTGAAGTTGCTGACACCGCAAAATCGCGCACGACCCACACAGCATATGCCGGCCACAAATGGTCAAGCAACCCAGAAGATATGATTGAAGCAGCAAAAGGCGGTTCCTGCTGTGCGAGTATTTTTTTGACAGATCGAGGGCTGCTCAACCGCGATGAGTGGATTGCATCGCTTGAGGGCTCAGACAAAGTGAGTTAATTTGGGAAAGAGCTCGAGCTGCACCCTATAGCCTCTTAGGTATGCGAGATTGTTTGGTTTCTTCAAGATAAATCGTGAGCGTCGTAACCAAAGCAATCATGATG
>CAZNVG010000116.1:0-1038 GCA_964576475.1 uncultured Candidatus Saccharibacteria bacterium
GGCGAGATGGCGTAATTGGTCAAGCGTGGGTTTCTGATGTTCGTTTAGATATGCCAGAATTGTACCGTTTTGTACATTCCATACCTTAAGACCAGCTACGTCTTGCGTAGAAGCATCCGTTGTAAGCGGCAACCCCAGTTTAAGGATTATTTCTGTCAGCAAATCCTCCTCGCTTGCGTTGTCGTCTGCACTCTCTCGCATATCGAGCAGACGCTGCTGAAACGCCTCAACATCCTCGGTATGCTTGCTCTGCCATTTTGTAAAGTTCGTGTCTGCTAGCTTATATGCACGATAGCCTACATCTAACGCTACGTCACGTCCCCCCAGTCTGTCTGCATACTTCTGCTTTACTTTTTCGCCAGCTCGATTTATACGCTCACGAGCAATGTCGCTAATTTTGCAATAGCCTGCTTTGTACGCCTCACTCTTTTCGTCAGTCGGCTCAGGCAGCTGCACCTGGATGTGTTTGCGATTGCCGCCGTCTTCGGCATTGAGTTGCATGACGGCGTGAGCAGTAGATCCAGAGCCAGAAAAGAAATCAAGAATTGTAGATTCTTTGTCTACGCCAATCTGAATTAAATAGTCCATTAGTCGGACATTCTTAGGGCTTTCAAAGTATCGTGCGCCGAATAAGTTTTGAACCTCTGTTGTACCTTCGTTGTTGATTCCAACTAAGCTTCGCGGAATTAGTGTAGTTGGTGCACCTTTTCCGTCTGACAAGTATTTTTTGATGTAAATATTCCAGTTTGCTTGGCTGCCGTCATCTTTAACAAAAGGCCCTGAACTGGTTTTTTTGAAAGTTACGTTGCCAGCTGCAAGCTCTTCTTTGAATCTTTCGCTTATAAAGCGGTATATGTAACCGGGTTTCGGAAGAATAACTTCGCCATCTGGTGCTGTTATAGGGTATTTTTGATTCACACCAGCCGAACTATTCTTCCATGCAAAATCCTTATCACGATATCTGCCTCTTTCATCTTCTTGATTGTAAGTTTTTACCGCTTCATCAGGCAGAGGAGCCCAGAAAGTAGGTGCTTTATT
>CAZNVG010000116.1:1048-2071 GCA_964576475.1 uncultured Candidatus Saccharibacteria bacterium
GCTTTATTTGTATCTCTTACGTAACATAGAATATATTGATGAGAATCGTTCGCATACTTTGAACGCAAGCCGCCACCCGTGCTTGAATGCCAGATGAATTGAGCTACAAAATTAGACTCGTTAAATATTTCGTCACAGACTTTCCGAAGATGTCCAATTTCCGCATCATCAATCGAAATAAAAATCACCCCATCATCCGTCAGCAGATTCCGTGCCAGCTTGAGGCGTGGGTACATCATGTTCAGCCAGTTGCTGTGGTAGCGGCCTTCTGTGTCGCTATTAGTGCTTAGGCGTTTGCCGCCCTCGTCTACTTGCCTACTGAATTCAAGATAGTTTTGCAGGCCTTCCTTAAAGTTGTCGGGATACACGAAGTCTTTGCCGGTGTTATACGGCGGGTCGATATAAATCATCTTTATTTTGCCGTGGTACTGGCGCTGTAGTACTTTGAGTACTTCGAGGTTATCACCTTAAATAAAAATGTTTTGGGTTGTGTCCCAATCTTTGCTCTCGTCTTTCGCGGGCTTAAGGGTTGCAGTCGTAGGCTCTTGAGCGGCACGCATCGCACGACGTTTGCCGGGCCATGTTAGTCCGAACCGCTCCGTGGTATCGCCTGCATCTTCAGCAAGTAATTCTCTTAATTTTGGTACATCAACTTTGCCATCGGCTATGGCTTCTGGTACTAACTCCTCAAGTTGTTTCGCTAGCTCTGTTCGAAACTCTGGCGACCCGCTCGGTACTTCCTGTATGTCATCTTGCATATATTTATTGTAACCTCCAATTAACGGTAAATACATCTTCAAGGTTTGGCGTGGCTTCGATGCTGGCTTGGACTTCGGCATTGAGTGTGAACATTTCATCATCTATTGCACGGCTTTTAGCGCGGAAATCGCGTTCTTCATCATCCTGCTTGCGTTGCATGGTAATGTACTCGCGTTGCAGCTCAAGACGTTTGGCCATATCGACCTCTGCTTGATAGTCTTTCTTTCTCTGACGAATATCGGCTTCTCGCTGTTTGAGAGCTAT
>CAZNVG010000117.1:0-2024 GCA_964576475.1 uncultured Candidatus Saccharibacteria bacterium
CTGGCCTCACTCAGCATCTGCGTAAATGACATGGTCGCGAAGTTCTGGAACTCATCGACGTAGAGATAGAACGGTTTTCGCTCGGCTTGTTTCTGTTCTGAGCGCTTAAGGGCGGCAAGCTGCAATTTCGCAAGGATAGTGACGCCAAACAGCATGGACGTGTCTTCGCCGAGACGGCCCTTCGAGAAGTTGCAGATGAATATCTTGCCGTTCAGTATCTCGCTGAAATCTATGTCGGACTTTTCTTTCTCGAGCATGGCGCGAGCACTGGCAGAAAAGAGGAAGCGGCCAATCTTCGCTGTAATACCAGCGGCCATTTTCACCTTCTGCATGGAACCGGCTTTGCCAAGCTCATTTTTCCAGAATGCTTTGAGATCTTCGTCTTCAAGGTTTTTGATAGCCTCTTTGGCAAACTTGCCATCGTTAAGCAGCCGAAAGATAGTAAAGAGAGTTGGTTTCTCTAATGTGAGCGCTGTTTGCGTGGCGTTGCGCAGTACGTATTCTATACGGTGTCCACCGCTATCATCCTCAGAGAATATCTTGCGCATGACTGAAACGACAGATTCGGTTACTCGGTCCTTTTCCCTCAAAAGATCATTGCCCGTAAGCCCTTCGGGCAGTTCGAGCAGGTTTACGCCCGTAGGGTGGTCGAGATCGTCAGGGTTGAGGTAGACGAGGTCTTTCCTACGCTCCTTCGGGACATATTCCAGGAGTTCTTCTGCGAGGTCTCCGTGCGGGTCTATGACGGCCAGCCCCTTGCCGTTTTGCATGTCCTGAATTATCTGATATTTGAGTAGTGTTGTTTTACCACTGCCCGTACCGCCAACAACGTACATATGCCGCTCGCGCTCAGAGGTGGTTAGCCCTATTGGTGTTTCGGAATTATGGTATTTGTTCACGCCGATGACGATATCCAGCTCAGGCTCTGCCTGCAAGCTGGTTGGGGCGGGCAGTACACGGCTGTGCGTCCGCGCCATGCCTTCCGTCCGGATGATACCGTAGGGGAAATGGAATATACTCGCGAGCTCTGATGCACTAAATACAGACGAGCTAATGGGCAGCACCGAGCCAACGCGGCGGTTGAATGACATAGTGAGGTATTTACGGTAAACACCGAGAATCATATGGCGTCTATGCCGAATCACCTGATCACCCGGCGAGCTGAGCGTATCAAGTGAAGACAAAAAATCATTAGCGAGCGTCCCTGCGCGGTCAGGGGAGTAAACGCTAAACCGCATGTCAGTTTGAAAGAGCGGCTCCGACAGTTTCGCTGCAACGTTTTCGTATAAGATCTGTTCGAGTGGCGTTAGGACAATCTCGTTGTGCTTGCCAAACACTTTTGCAAGTCCGTAGACGATCAGAACGATAAGTCCCCATGCCCAGTTCTGCGTAACCACGGTCGCAAAAATGGCGATAGCCCATAGCCACCAATACCCTAAGATATAGTGACGCGGTATGCTTTCTATCCTGGAGTAGCCTTTTCGAAGGATGTTGCTATAGATGTGTCTCGCTTCCCTGGAATTGTATCGCCGTAAGATGAGCTGGAGAGCTACTTCCTCGTCGGCTTTCAGCCGGGTCATCGAGCCTGCGATAAAAGCAATCGGGTCAGTCTCTTCGAGGTCTTCGTGTGGCTTCAATGGGTGAGTGAAGTACCCTACCTGCTTCATGCCCAGAACATTCGAACCAGGTTTGAGTGACGGTGCTGCGTCGCTCTGTTTGAATTTTAGCTCGGGCATATACGATGCAAAGTGTTTCTGGATGCTCGATATGTCTTTGCTTGCCGCTACGACGCGGTATCGTATGCCTGCTTTCTTACTGCCAATAACCTCGAGTGATAATGGGCCGAGCGGGTAGCAATATTGTTGCAGTACGGCAAACAGGCTCTGAGTATTGAGCGGTGTTGCGGCGGGCTGCTTCGGCGGGGTGATCTCGAGCACCGCAAGGTTCCTGCGAGTACGAAGCGCCCATAAGTTTTTAAGAACGGTGATGACATGAGAAAGCAACAAACGCCACAGGATATAGGC
>CAZNVG010000118.1:0-2004 GCA_964576475.1 uncultured Candidatus Saccharibacteria bacterium
TTCGCCCTGGACGACTGCCTCCAGCGGGTAGGTCCGACGCAGTGCGGCGCAGCGCGGCGCCTTCCACTCCTCGTACTTGAAGAGGGTGTTGGGTCGGAAAATGGGGTTCTTTTTTGTTGCGCGCGGCTTGCTCTACTCTTGCTCGAGCGCTCGTCGTAGTCCCAGGAATGCTGGTTTTGGCTGATAATTTTTATCGAACGGAAGCGGTCGTGAATCAGGTACGCCCATGTAGCTGTACCATGTTTCCTTGTCTGTTATGCCGAGAATCGCGAAGCTATGACACACATTGGATTCTATACAGGCACGTAGCATATCGTAATAAATGTCGCCTTGAATTTTGTCTTTGTCCTCGTTGGGTGCTTTGACGTCGTTCATGTTAACGTCCAGTTCAGTTACGTAGACATCGACTCCTAGCTCACCAAATCGGCGCATATTTGTAATGACCTCGTCTTTAAGTGGCGGATGTGTTCCGTCGATATGCATCTGCATACCAATACCATCTATCGGTATACCACGCGCTTTCGCTGATTTTACATAGTCGTACATAGAGTCAGATACTGTATTGATAGATTCGTTACCGAAGTCATTTAGTATGAGTTTTGATTTTGGGTCAGCTTGTCTGGCCCACTGGAATGATTTGTCTATATATGCTTGCCCGCCGGTCGCGTCTGCCCACCAATCACGCAGGCCGTAGAGATGTTGTCCGCGAGTAAAGGCTTCATTAACGACAGTCCACTCCCGGATTCGTCCACTATATTTAGCCCCGACCGTTTGGATATGATCCTGCATAATTACATCTAATTCCTCACGAGAGAAGTTCCCTTTAAGTAGCCACTCAGGAAGCCATTTTTCCTCTCCCCATATGTAATGATGTGCTTGAACAGGCATATTGTGCTGTTCGGCGTATGCCATGACTTCATCAATTTTTTCAAAGTTATATTGCGTGCGACTAGGACGAAGGTCTGCATCGGTAAAGTGCCAATTGGGCTGATTGTCGAGTAATGCAAAGTTGAACTGTGTACTTAAAATGTCGCTATACGGTTTCTCGCCCAGCAACTTTGGCATAGCGAAGTTACCAAGTTCGATATCATGACGCGCAGCCAGATCCTTAAGAGGCGGATCGGGTAGGGCAGGTGTTTTGGGTTGAGGTCTAGCCAGCAGGAGGCCAGTTGTTATAAGCACGACGAGCATAACGATGATGATGTGATGTTTTTTCATAAGTGATAGCCTAAGTTACTTATGTAAGTTTCGTATGTAAGTTATTTCGCTATCTGTTTCTGGCAGGACTGACAGATGCCTTGAATTTCTATCTGATGGCGAGTTGCTATCATGCCGTGTTTGGTTGCCACGGATTGGACATATGCCTCGAGTTCATTGTCTTCGTGAAGCGGGATGAGTGTGCCGCATTTGAGGCATGTCATGTGATGATGATGATGCGAGAACGTATCACTAAGCTCGAGTTTATATTTCCAGCCAATGTAAATTCTCTGAATAATGCCTATCTTCTCAAACAAGGCAATGGCGCGATACACACTCACCCTGTCAACGCGCCCGTTCACCTTTTGCAGTAGAGCTTTGAGCGACATTGGTTCTTCGTCGAGCAATAGTTCAAACACAAGCTGACGTGGGGCAGTTAGGCTGGAGCCGTGCTCGCGCAGGCTTTTTTTGAGTAATAGTAATTCGTCGCTCATGTGCAAAAATAGTAGCAAATTGCAACAAATTTGCAATAATATGATGTGCTTATTACTATTTTGGTCATACGTATATAACTGAAAGGCTAATAATAAATGGCTAACTACGGACACATTATCTTTTTCTCGCTTATTGGCGGGGTGTTTTCCCTCATAGGTGGCGCTTTCATGCTCGGGCATAAAAAAACGGCTGAGTTATTGGCAGAATACGCAACTCCCTTTGAAGCAGGCGCGCTACTGGCGGCAGTGTTTTTGGACTAGCTTGCCGACGGTCTAGAAGAAGATGTTCCACATCAAGTGCTCAATTCGGCAC
>CAZNVG010000119.1:0-1980 GCA_964576475.1 uncultured Candidatus Saccharibacteria bacterium
GCCATATCTACTCGTACGAGATCTGATTGCAGAAGGTGCGCTAGCAGTGCCGCGCGTCGAAGGAAAGCCGGTTATAATTTATCGTCCGTTTAGCTTGGTGACACTACAATCACGTGAGCTACCAGACTACCTCAGCACACTCGTCGTAGATGTCGAGACTATCCTGCAGGAGCTGGTAGACGAGTGCACGAAGCGGCTCAATTAGCCTAGCTTATACTGTCTATAAATATATTGCATAATATTTGTTTTCCACTCCTTATCAATCTATAACTACAGGCTGACAAGGAGTTATATGGATATACGTTACGAGGATGCGTGCGTTGGCGCACCACAATTTGTTGGGGGTGCGGTGAGTGATGATAGTCGCAGCAGGATTAACGCGTTTATGCGTGTACTGTTCGCGTGCGGCGTGGTAACGAGACTTGTGTCTGATGCTATTGAGGACGGAGAACTTGATGCACAGTATTCTTCAAAGAAAGACCAGTCACCATACTCAATCGCCGAAGAACGTACTTTAGCGATGCTACGAGCAGGGTTAGTGCATGAAAAACTCGAAGTTTTGCTTGATGATGAAGAAGGCCAGTCGGGTGATACGGATGCGGCAACAGTAGCCGTGACCGATAATGTCGACGGTACGCAGAACTTCCTTATGAGACTCAAGGGCTTCTTTACGAATGTCATAGGTGTTTACGAAGGTGGAGAGCTGGTTTTATCTATTGTAAATGATCCTATGAACGTAGAAATGTTTGTCGCTGTAAAGGGTAAAGGGTCTTGGAAGTTTGAGCGGGATGGCACGTCTTCAAGCTGGAAACTCCCCAAAAAACTTCACGTTTCAGACCGTGGGATTGGTGATACCAAAGCTGGTCGCCCGTTTATCGCTACAGATACCAAGGTGTACAAAGAGGACCCGATCTTAGTTGATGTGCTTGGAAAGCTTGGTTACCAAGTTGAACCCCTACCAGGAAGTAGTAAAAAAATATCGCTTGTCGCGAGTCGACCGAACTTTGTAGGCATATTTCGGTCACAGCAAGGTCCTGGAAACCCTGACGAACATGATATTGCTGCCGCAGAGCTGTTAGTCAGCGAGGCTGGCTGTGTGACGACGTCAATGCACGGCGGCGTAGTACTGACAAATGAACGCAAGTTCCATGACGGGTTTATCTATGCTAACCCCCAAGCCCACCGCGACATTACGACTGCAGCATTCTTGCAAGAGAAGCTGACCGGCCGACCAGTCCAAGAAGGTCGTTTGCTTTCGGCCGTAGAGCAGACAATTGTAGCAAAAAGGATCTACCTGGCACTCAACGCATTATTTTACATGGACGTGGCTTAATAGGTTCAATTAGATTTAGTAGCTAAAAGTTAACTCGGAGATAATAGATGTTTAGAAATAGAAGAATTTTTGAAACACCCATTAATGAAGTTCTGTGGTTTGGTCAACATATTGCTGGCAAATTAACTGTTGCGAGTGCCGCAACTGCTTCGGCGGGATTTGGTTTGGAATATGCTATGACAGGCAGCTTAAATGATGCGGTTTGGGCTGTAGGTTCTATCGTTACGGGGTTGGCGACCGGCCTCGGCGTTGGCACTATAAACAGAGATAGTATAATTTCAAGAAATCGACCTTGCTGTGATATGGATTGTAACGGGGGAGATATGAGGCTCTACCGTAACGGCGCAAAAAGTCTAAGTCAATTGGTTTTTGGTGAACAGGGTAAAGTAAAGTTATATTAATACTGTTGAATAAGCTCGTTTACTAGCCTTGTGGGTTAGCACGCAATCGTTAATAGACCAACACCTCTGTATGGAGCGCCATCATATATTGACAACGTAAGCGAGAAGTAACTACCGCTTTATAATTGAAAAAACCGCAAAGAGTATGTATTATAGGCTTATATGAAGTCGCAAATCAGTGAACCCCGTCAGAACGTGCTAAAACCAGCCGACTTACGTGAAGCAGCGCTGCAGGCACTTCATACT
>CAZNVG010000120.1:0-1979 GCA_964576475.1 uncultured Candidatus Saccharibacteria bacterium
AGTATCGACCCGGATCTTGCCAGTAAGCTTGCCGCGCTCGCTAATAATTCCAATGTGCTTGAAGTAAGATCGCTCGAGAAGAGAGTCGCGGAGAATTATAGGGACTATGCAGATGGCAAATCTGATGAAACTTGGAGTCAGATTGTTGCAATTCGAAAGCTACTCGGAATAAATGGTGACAATGCTGAGCAGCAGCTACTAGAGAAATCACCGGAAACAATTCAAGCATTGTCTAAACATATAGAAAAGTTTACAGGGATTATACAGGAAGCTAGTGATCAAGATCGCAAAACAGTAGCATGGAATTTGAGTCTTATCATGGTACCGTTCGCCGGTGCATATGACGAGAAGTTATTTGGCGACTCAATAGTTGATAGTATCGTTGACTATGCGAGGCAAAGCGCCCTCGATCAAAGTGCGACGAGTAACATCGGGGAAGCTATTGCAATTGCAGGGAAAAGCGGCACCTCGGATTGCATTCCTGCCTATCTTGATTATTATCAAGAACTAGCATCTAGCTCTGATAATGATTTGGGATTTGGATACTATCGAACAAGATCGAGCCACCTGAGGAACTATTCGATATCTCATGGCCTCGATGAACAACGAGTGCAAGGATTTCGTCAAAACGTGTTTCCGCTTATTGAGCAAGGCGACCCAGAGGCCAAAGACATAGGGGCAGTTAATTCGTGGCCAATTGAATATGGGAGGTTCGGTATATCTGATTTTACAATTCATTGTTTGGTATCAGAAGTAAATCCCAAAAATACCCGCGATTTAATACAGGCATATCGAGAAGTACCAACGAGCGATTTTGCTAAGTTTGAGCAAAATAGGAAAGATGCTGCTGAACTAATCGGTGCTTTATGGAGTGGACGAGATTGGATCCATGATGAGGTTCCCGGTGTGCATGCCGTGCTGGCAACAATGTTGGACTACTACGACACTCGCGACAGCGAAGATATTCATCAAGAAAAGCAAGCCGCTATCTTAGAGGCTATAGCAAAAATACCTAGTGGATACCAGCCGATAATCGGAGACTATTGTTTCGATTTAGAGAATTATGAGAAACCTGTCAAGAAATTTGTCGGTGAAACATACACTACTTCTAGGCGCTCTGAGGAAACCGAGCCAGCGGTTGAAGTGCTGCGAAGGTTAGTAGAGAACACAAGTCAAACTACTCTTGAAAAACCGCACACGGAGGACGAGCAACTTAATTCTCTGCTGGAACAGTTGCAGGTTCATCCAAATGAACGCACAGGAGAAGTGTATGTGCGCTGGGGGCAAGTCGGACAAATTGTTGCATACGCAAACGGACTGCTGCAAGCCCGACAGGGTGAGATCGGTATGCGTCCGTCAATGGTTCGGGCGTTAGCGTACATTGATAAGATGGCGACTTATGCAATGAGGGGGATTAGCGACAAGGACTGGAGGGAGCTGCCATTCGACCCACATTTCAAAGAGATTGCGAAGTTTCGCGATTTAACTTCTAGCTCTGATAAGTTTGATGCGCAATCATTTGAGGAATTCTGGCAACATATTACAAGGATGCCCAATTGGCCAGACGGCGTACAAGAGGTATATCAAAAGTTATCTGCGCGCATCTTAGGTCAAGTGAACAAGATGGCTCGTACCTATAACGCCAACCAATATACCTCATACATGAGCGAGTCCCTATGGTCAGGCAATCTCACTCATGAGTTGGTAGGGCTAGTTGATCGTCGTTCACGCTGATAATTTCACGTAATTAGCAAAGTGTGTACTATAAGTTCATTTACGCCCAGTACACAACTGGCAGCTTTCAAAGATGTCTGCTCCAACAATTAATAAAGGCGAAGGCGGATATAGCAGTTGAGCCTTTTTCCGTCTTGCTCAGGACGCCCCAGGCTTACTGCTGATTTCTCTCAACGATCTCATACCAGTTCACTTCGGCAAGTGAATTGTTTATGAGATCTGCCCATATACTCGAATACTCACCG
>CAZNVG010000121.1:0-1963 GCA_964576475.1 uncultured Candidatus Saccharibacteria bacterium
GATTGCAGCCGGTAAAATATCGACACAATTTTTAACTTTCTTATTGCTGCCACTCTACACAGCCTACTTAGCAACGGAGGAATTTGGCACGGTAGATTTGATCATGACGTATATAACGCTGCTAGTCCCGCTAGTTATGCTATCGCTTGAAATGGCAGTATTCCGTTTTCTTATCGATGCTCGCGACAACCAGGCAGCAATGCGACGCATTATAAGTAGTGCATCTCAAATTATTGTTGGATTGACAGCCATCTTACTGATTATATTTTTTATTTCTCAACAATTCATAACAATATCTTATTCAACAATTATTATTGGTACAATCCTAGCAATTATCTGCACGAGTTTTTTGCTGCAAATTGCTCGCGGAATAGGGGACAATGTTGCATATTCAATTGGCGGTGTAATTGCAGGTATAGTAACAATATTCGCTAACATTCTATTAATAGTTAACTTAGGTATGGGCGCCGAAGGAATACTATTGGGGACTGCTTTGGGTAATGTCGCGTGCGCTTTATATCTTTATATCAAACTCGGTGTTAGTAGATATCTAGGAGGTGGCGACACTGCTACGATGAAACAGCTGTTGCGCTACTCTCTCCCCTTAGTGCCAAATGGCATATCCTGGTGGGTAGTTAACGCAGCGGATCGCTCAATCATTTTGCTATTTCTGGGGGTTGCGTCAAATGGCATCTACGCTGTAGCTTACAAATTCCCTATGATATTTTCAGGTCTATTATCCTTTTACAGTATGTCATGGACCGAATCAGCGTCCGTGCATATTAACAGCGAGGATCGGGATCAATTTTTTTCACAAGCTATTAACACCAGCACGCGGATTTTTGCATCACTTGCGATTTGCATCATTGCTGGCATACCCATAGTATTCAGTATCTTGATTAATGCCTCGTACAATGAGGCGTATCTATATATTCCTATTTTGATAGTTGGCGCCATGTTCAATTACTCTGTACAGATTTATAGTGGAATTTACATTGCCAAGAAAATGACAAAGCGCGTGCTTAATAGCTCATTAATAGCCGCCGGTATCAGCATTATACTAACAGTCTGTCTCATCCCATGGCTTGGCCTATTCGCACCAGCGCTTGCGATGGTTGCCGCGTATGGTTCAATGGTCGCCTACCGTCACCACGACGTTAAAAAATACGTGAACATCAATTACGACTACAAAGCGTTCTCTATATTAGCATTAGCGTTCGTAGCTGTGGCAACTTTATACTACATAAATAGCCCCCTATTAAATATATTGAACGTACTTGTAGCGCTAGGGTTTTCTATTATCCTCAACCGCTCGATCATCAGCATAATCAAAACGAAACTATTCGCCCGGCTACGACCACTCACACCCGACCAACAGATCCTCGAAGAGATCGAGGAAAAGAAGCTGTAGTATGGTGAATCGACAACACGCAATAAAATATATTTTAGTAGCCATATGGATGCTTGTGATATTTCTTATGTCCAGCGAGGTGGCAGGTACTTCTTCAGCACGTAGCGACGAAATCGTTCGCACCATACAATCCATAGGGGTCAACGCTCCAACCAACATACTAACCCTTTTAGTAAGGAAGGCTGCTCACATTTGCGCCTACTTTGTATTAGGTATTCTACTTTTTAACCTACTCAAAGAGTATGGTCTAGCTGCAAAGAAAATGATATTCATAAGCATTGCCATAGCCATGCTGTATGCCTGTACAGACGAGATACACCAAATGTTCGTACCCGGCCGTAGCGGTGAAGTCCGTGACGTCCTGATAGACACTGCTGGCGCAGCCGCAGGTGTTGTAGTGTACGCAGCGCTGTCCTCCAGATTTTACAAAAAGTCCGAAAAAGTATAGAATAGTTAAACAATATTGTCATGAAACATCCCCAGGCTCTATCAACCTTGCGTATTTTCATCAGCGCTCTTGCGCTGATTTCTTTGCTACCCGCTGGCTACGCA
>CAZNVG010000122.1:0-1920 GCA_964576475.1 uncultured Candidatus Saccharibacteria bacterium
CCATAGGCGTTGACCGCCAAGTAGGGGACCGGTCTGATAGGGTGCGAAGGTTTTAGGAATTATTGCTATACTAAGCGCATATGCTTAAGAAAGTTGTGATTGTTGCACTATTTGCCCTTGTTGGCTCTTTTGGATTTGGTGGTAAGGTAAAGGCCGCAAGTATTGATGTTGGTGGAGGCTGCACAATCAATGAAGCTATTCAGTCCATAAACACTGCCAACGAGGTGGGGAGCTGTACGAAAACAGGGAACTATGGCACGCAGGATACTGTTAACTTACCTTCTGGGACTATCAGCTTAACTGATGATATAGAGCTGATTGATAAGACTGTGATTATACAAGGCGAAGGAAGCGGACAGACGACAATAGTAGCAAATGGATATAATGGCTTCGATACTACTTATAACGATGTGGCTCTGACACTCGATATCACTCTTCAGGGGTTCAAAATACAAGATGCCTCCCCGTTCGGGATAGCTATTGGGCATGCCAAAGATGCCACTCTAAGCGACATTATAGTGAACAATAGCGATAACGGTGCGAGAATCGTAGCTACACATGTACTGATTGAGAATTCTAAGTTCACAAACAATTTATCTACCGATGTGGTAGATGACGCCTTCGCCGGTATGTCTATAAAACTTGAAGGCTTACAGACTAGCGATATACCCACGGCTGTCATAAACAACAGTGCATTCAACGGCAACTCTTCACCAACGAGCGGCGGAGTTTCAGGTCTCTCGATAGCTGCGCAAGACAAAGTAAGTGGTAGCGAAACGGATGTCGTAACGCAGAATAGCGTTTCGCTGGATGGAGTTACGATTAATAATAACCTGGGCGGAAACGATGCCGGACTGTTTGTCTCACAAGACGGAGGGCCTACTGCGACCGTGGCTACTAGTCTTTTGGTAGATGCCACAACAATTGCATACAACACCGTAACAGTCCCTGTACCTTTTGTCGTGACACCACTTCAGGATGCGTATCTGCCTGTTGTAGCCGGCGTAATGCTAGCCGGCAAGTTGCCAGAACAACAAAACTTCACAAATGTGACGGTTGCCTACAACACGGTAAATAATCCGGCACCAGATAACCGCAATTCAATTGCAGGATTCTTTGCTTCCATGGCGATCAGTGGCGCTAATATGCGTATAACGAACGTTACAGTTGTAGGGAATTCTGTTAACCAACCAGCAGTTTCTACTGGCTTTTCATCATTTGCAGCCATACGAACAGAATTGGATTTCAGTAATTTTCCATCGATAGAGATAATCGACGTCGAGAATGGTTCAAGTTCAGAAAACGGATTAATTGCACATAATTTGCGGAATGGCACACTGCAAAACTGTACTGGTGTGGTTGATCTTTCGGTAAATATTGGCTTCTCCGGCACCCTCGACGCCACTCCTGTCGATCTCGGCCATAATCTGTCTGACGACCAGAGCTGTACTGGCTACACCTACGTCCCAAATCTCTATGACACGATTGATCATGAAGTAAAAGACAACGGTGGTCCCGTTCCCACGATTGCATTACACGACAACTCCCCAGCAGTGAACGCAGGTGGACAAGTTCTCGGCATCTCCACGGATGCTCGTGGTGTCACTCGCTCTGGCTACTACTCGGTCGGTGCTTACCAAGGCACCATCCTCGCCTCTAGCACAACGAACGCAGTAGCCGCGGGCACGCTCGCCAAAACAGGCATCTTCGTCGCTCTTGCTTCACCCGTTGGTCTCCTCCTCATAGGTGGTGCACTCTTCACCTACTACGATTACCGTCGTCACAAACAACCTCTCCTTGCCGTAGACTCAGACGCCTCCTACTCCTACTTCCACCACCTCAAAGTCGTCTCCCTTCCTCTTGCGAAATACCGACTCTCCATAGGTGTTGACCGCCAAGTAGGGGACCGGTCTGATAGGG
>CAZNVG010000123.1:0-233 GCA_964576475.1 uncultured Candidatus Saccharibacteria bacterium
AACAGCCTCAAAATGGTTGCGGAGAAGTATCGCGACGATAAATTAATTTTTGCCAACGGCGGTGACCGTGACTCCGAAAGAGTGATACCTGAAAGTTCAATTTGTCAGGAGTTTAATATTGACATGCAATTTGGCGTCGGAAGCCATGACGTAGTAAAACGAGACTCTTCGACGAGGATTAATCAGGCGCTCGGTCATGCCCAGTAGGCCAAAATAGACCGACCTAAGACGCC
>CAZNVG010000123.1:248-1906 GCA_964576475.1 uncultured Candidatus Saccharibacteria bacterium
TGTGATGTTGTAGGATATGGCCAGAACTTCGTAGTGAATCGGCGTGGTTTTGGGATAGCCTAAGATGGGGTTTCAACAACATAGGCGTCCTTTTTATATTATCAAAGCAGTGTTGTATAAGGCTGAATAAGTACAAGGGGAATTCCGTTGTCTAAAGAGAGAATATCAGTTGTCGTTCCTATTTATAATGAGGCCGAAAGCCTCGAGGAACTTTTCGAGCGTATCAACACAAGTCTTAAGGGCTATACGTATGAGGTTGTAGTTATAGACGACCATTCTGCTGACGATTCACACAAGATTACGAAACGACTAGCTAAAAAATATCCAATCGCACTTCGCTACAAACAGGGTAACAGAGGGAAAGCCTATTCATTAATCGAAGGATTTGCCGCTGCCAAGTACGAAGTGATTGTTATGATTGATGGTGACTTACAGTATCCACCAGAGGCGATACCGGCAATGGTCGAGCAAATCAGTAACGACGAGTCAGATGTCGTAGTGGCAAATAGGCGTGAATCGGAAACACACATTCTTAGGAAAGCAGCGACTGGTATATATAAAACAGTGTTTGGTCGTTGGCTATGGGGATTTGATGTAGACATCCAATCTGGGCTGAAGGTATTTCGTAATAATCTCCTGAGTCGTCTAAGTCTCAACCCGACGAGCGGCTGGGCATTTGATCTTGAATTTCTTATCCAGGCTAGAGATGCCGGTCAACGGATAACGAGTGAGGACATTATTTTTGCAAAACGCGAAGCTGGTGAGACAAAAATCAACCTAATCTCAGATTCTGCCAAGATAGCTTCTTCGGCGATAAAATTGCGAGCAACGAGCAGTCGTGTTGTTAAGTTTGACGACAAGATGACGCAAGAGAAAGGCTCAGGATTCCATTACAAGGGCGATGAGTATGTGCCGCATAACAATCTGCATCATCATGACATAGCTTTAATGCAGACGCTCCCGAAGCAAAAGCTGGCGGTAATTGCGATTATGCTAGTGATTATGATGTGCCTATTTATTAGCTGGCAGACGACGCTCGTAGTATTGATTGCGTTGATGACGGCTCTCTATTTCACAGATTTACTCTTTAATCTTAATCTTGTACTGCGGAGCCTGGGCAAGAAACCGGAGATACATGTTTCAGAAAAAGAACTCAAATCAATTCCGGCAAACGAATACCCAACATACACGGTGCTCTGTCCATTGTATCGCGAGGCGGCGGTACTTCCTCAGTTCGTGGAAGCAATGACCGCAATCGACTACGATCCAAAGAAGCTACAAGTAATGCTCCTTCTCGAAGAAAATGACGATGAGACGCTTACGGCGGCAAAACAAATGAACATGCCGTCGTACATTGAGACGGTTATTGTTCCGCACTCAATGCCAAAGACCAAACCGAAAGCCTGCAACTACGGGCTACTGAAAGCTCGCGGCGACTTTGTGGTAATTTACGATGCAGAGGATGTGCCAGACCCGTTACAGCTCAAGAAGGCCTACGCTGGATTTAAGAGATCACCAGACAATGTAGTCTGTATTCAGAGTAAACTGAACTTCTATAATCCGCACCAGAATGTTCTGACGCGCGCATTCACTGCCGAATATTCTCTATGGTTCGATCTGATACTTACGGGAATGCAGCATATGAATACGCCCATCCC
>CAZNVG010000124.1:0-1888 GCA_964576475.1 uncultured Candidatus Saccharibacteria bacterium
TTCTGACGCGGCTTGCGCACCAACTGATTGATAGTAGGCAAATCCTACTCCTTTCATGTGTTATATTCGCGAAGAGACTTACATCTCCTCTACCGCCAATCCATCCTTTGCGTGAAGCTACGGAGGAAGCTCGAATTTGATATTACAGATGTAATTCTAGCAGCTTATGCAAAAAGAAGCAAGCACACGCTCTGTGGCATAACGATTAACCACTAAAGACTACAAATTAACTATCGGCATGCCACTCATGACCGAGCTGCGATGGGCTGACCGTAAGCGGTGGAGTCACGGGTGCACTCGCCCGAGGTGCCGTTTGTGGCTGCCACACCGGTGGATCTACAAATATATCTTCGTCTACTTGCTGTACGGCAGGATTTTGATCAGCCATCATGGCTTGGAAATTGGAAGGCTGTTCCGGCTGGGAAAGAAAGTCGGGCATACTGCCATCATCTGGGTCAAAGTGCACATAGGCATCCTTTGGTAATGGCTGAGGTGTTTCACCGACATGCTCAACTTGGTAGCGCAAATTTTTGCCCGTCCATCTGTCGAGCGCAATACTTGCGCCAGATATAACACTTGCAAGCGAAGCAGCAATGATATTTGTCGGCGTCGGGGCATCAATTGACCGCCCAATAAAATCAGCAGCTGTTGTTGCAGCAAGTGGCAGTGCAGCCGAGGTGACATCGGCACCAAGACCATATGCTGGCCGGCTATACTTTGTGCGCTTCAGGGGGTTCGTAAGCACCCTGAAACTATTCATGATGCTCGCTCTCGTAGCATATAGCCCAACTGACATGACTGCTCCAAACGCCATAACTTCTGCAGGTGAGGTGTTCTTGGTTAATGCCGAAAGCACCACGGTGCCCGCAAGTGTAGCTGCGGCAGTACGGTTGACTGTTCGATATTTGTCAAAAAAGTCTGCATCTCGGTCACCATAAAACCACAGTTGCTCAACGCTCGCGGTCTTTGGATCGAATTTTGGCTGTTTTGGTTTACGGTGCATGCTTGGTAACTTTATCATGGTCTAGTTGTACTACGATATATACACCTTGTCAACATAATGTGTATAGGTATTGACTATTTATAAGGTTTGTGCTAAAATTACAACATGACATCTTACAAAGAGGTTCGCATACCAGGTGAGCTATTGATGCCACTTTCTCTTGGAATCGCCGTGGTTGGAAGTTTTGGGCTTTCACTTGCTGCATCGGATATTGCAGCACAAGCAGTAAGTAATGAACTTGCAGCCGAATGGCAGATCATTACAAATGCAGAGCATCAATATCTCGAAGACTTGCCCGCATCGGCAGCCTGCAAGGCTGTAATTAACGACAAACTCCAAACTACCATAAACCCGTCTGAAATCCTTGATGTTGCAAGCAACACAAAGGTTTGTAGCCGTGACATAGAGAATATCACCATTAAGACCTTTCAGTTTCACGATGGTATTCTGCAGGCAGAACAACACATAACAGCCCTAAATGATACTGCACGTAATAATGCTATCCCTTTTATACTTGGCGGAACATTGCTTTGTATGGCACTGGGCCTAGGTGTTACTCATAACCCTTGGGTAAGATTTGATACGGGAGACTTCTATTATAGAGTTAGGCGTGGGAAAAATGCCGGCAGTAAACCTCCTACCGTTGACACTATTATTCCTCCCACGATAGAAGCCGGAACAGTATCTGCAACCACCTATGATAACTACTCTCCACCGTCCAAAGAATACGTTGCAGATCCTCAGAATGAAATCCGTTAACTATCACTCAAGAAACATCCGAACAAAATACCCCACCTGGTGAAAAGTGGGGTATTTTGTGGCGTTTTTGTTTTGTTAGTCGTTGTCGCCGTCTGACATGCCGTCGACGATTTCGGCGACTTCATC
>CAZNVG010000125.1:0-1864 GCA_964576475.1 uncultured Candidatus Saccharibacteria bacterium
GCCAAGTTTCCACCTCAAGATGCTTCATCGTCAGTCTAGGTAGCGGATCCAAGTCCTTCATGTCCGCTATGTGACTCTTGGCTTTGTTTGGTCGAAGTTTTGCCACGAAGCAGCCCAGTGTTGCGATCATAGCTCCATTATCCGTACAGAGCTTTGGGTCTGTGTAGGCGACTTCAATCGGTAGTGCTTCTGATAATTGCCGACGCAACTCTTGGCTTGCCGCCACGCCACCGGCTATAACCACGCTACTTGGTGCGAACTCTTCAAATGCTAGTTTAGTTTTACCGACGACTGTTTCGATGGCTGTTCGTTGAAAACTAGCTGCAAAGTTAGCCTTCTGAGCGTCTGAGAGGCGCTCTGAGAGCTGATGAGAGGGGAAGGTGTAAGATTCCCCAATTTCAGCCTGGGCAGCCCTTAGAACTGCCGTCTTCAGTCCTGAGAAGCTGAAATTGTACTTTTCGGACATCTGAGCTTTGGGAAGTCTATATAAGTTGGGGTCACCAGAGACCGCTGCTCGAGCAACAGATGGACCGCCTGGGTATTCAAGCCCTAGAATTTTGGCGACCTTATCAAACGCCTCACCGATAGCATCATCTTGAGTTCTCCCCAGTAGCCGATATGAGAAATGATCTTCAAAAAGCACGAGCTGTGTGTGTCCACCAGAAACTATGAGAGCTAAAAGTGGAAATGTAGGCTGTGATTGCGGAAGCACGTAGCCGGGTAGGCTTGTTTCGGTAATAAAGTTTGCATACACATGCCCCTCAACATGGTTAATGGCGTACAGGGGTTTTTGTTTAGTAAGGGCTAGTGTACGTGCAGTTAGGGTGCCAATGAGTAAGGAGCCCAGCAAACCAGCGCCATACGTCACTGCAATGCCATCAATGTCATCCCATGTGCAGCCGGCTTGATCGAGTGACTGGTGTATGACAGGTAGGATTACCTCTATGTGGCTACGCGCCGCAATCTCAGGAACGACGCCTCCATATTCTTTGTGGATGTCTATTTGTGTTGCGACGATATTACTCAACATTCGCTTGCCGTCCTCGACAATCGAAGCTGCGGTTTCATCACAACTTGTTTCTATACCTAAAATCTTCACGCTTGAGAGTGTATCATTAGAAATATGAAAGAAGCCATGACTGGGGTGGTCAGAAAATTCGTTCCGAAAGCTCTACAGCATTCACTCGAGCAGAGCTATCGTTGTAGTCGAGCGTTTCTAGTAAACGCACGATACGGTTTTCCTGCGAGAGGGCTAAAAGTTATCGGCGTGACAGGGACGAACGGCAAAACCACAACATGTAATTACATAAACGAAGTACTAAAGAGTGGTGGTAAAAAAACCGCAATGTTCACAACTGCGCTAATTGAACTGAACGGGGAAGCTAAACCGAACGAGCTAAATCGTACAGTGCCGTTGACTGCGCAGTTGTTTGAGTTTTTTAAGGAAGCACGGAAAGCAAACGTTGATTGGGTGGTTATGGAGGTTACTTCTCATGCTCTCGATCAGCACAAATTTGATTGGGTGCCGGTTGAGATTGCGGTAGTGACAAACCTTACGCAAGACCATCTGGACTATCACGGTACTATGGAACGCTACGCAGCTGCCAAAGCTAAATTACTCAAAAAACGTCCACGCGTGGCGGTGCTTAACAGGGATGATAGCTGGTATGACTTTTTTGCGCATAGGAGTGGCGGTTCGCTTATTTATTCGTTCGGAACGGAAGAAAACTCGTTTATTCACATGGAGAATCTGGAGTCTGATATGAACGGATCGAGGTTTTCAGTTATCGATCACCCCACAGACCCGAAAAGTCCTAGACTTCACATTCATACGAGCCTTTTAGGAAAATTCAATGCATATAAT
>CAZNVG010000126.1:0-1856 GCA_964576475.1 uncultured Candidatus Saccharibacteria bacterium
CGCGCCAGACGAATCCGCCATGAGACGGAAGCTCATGGGGAGAGAATCAAACATCTCTTACCTCAACTCCCAAAAGCGTTGGTAGCTATTGTCGTGATGATATTGCTGATAACGAATGCTGCGATAACAATCGCTAGGCCGATACCCGACCAGAGCAGGGTGCGCTTTGATCGGTCGAGGTGCTCAGGATTACCCGAGCTGGTAATGTAGCCAAAGCCACCGATTACAAAAAAACCGGTCGCAATGAGACCGGCTAATCCTGCGACAACCTTGATGACGTTGCGGATAAAGTCCTCGACTTGTCCGACGTCACCTGTTGCAGCGAACGCGGGTGGAGCCAAAAGCAAAGGCAACCCGATCGCTACGAGGAGCGCTACTATCTTGATATCCGTGGAACTTCTAGCCATTTCAGACCCTCCGTTGATAAAATAGTTGGTACATCTCAAACGTAGCATATCCGTATAGAAATGCTAGCGACATAAGCTTTATGTATAAAACACAAGTATTTTCGTCTTATCTGTTAGTGGCGATGAGTATTCTACAACACATTTTTTCAAACATTTAGTGATGTGAGTAACCAAGTGTCTTCTGCAGGGTGTATAAATCGGTTAGTCGTCGTGAATCAAGTTCCCATAATTCGGTCGCTCGTTCCTTTAGGACGGGGGCGACCGCCTTCTCTTTTGCTAAACGATTTATACCACTCAGATCTGCCTGCATAAGTAGCACATAGTTGATGTATCGTTTATCGAAATCCACTCCCGAAAGACTGTTTAAAGTGTCGTATAGTACTGCTGGAGTCATGCCATTGCCACTGTATATATCTACTGGCTCAGAGGCGTTGGGTGCGTTTGCTATAGGCTCTGCTTGAGGTGTTGCCTGCGGCGGCGATGTCTTAATTGACTTTGAAGCAACAAAAGAAGAGCCTACCCATCCACCGGCGAATGCAACCAAGACCGCAATGATTAGGATGTATGGTTTCATACCTATGACCCCCAGGCTTTTTGCCACTGCTTCATTTTATCTATCTGTTTTGATTGAGTTATAACGAGCGATTCTGTCAGGTTCGCCATTTCTCGGTGCTCGGCATTGGTCTTTCCGGGCTGCGCCATATCGATAACTTCTTGCTGGTGGTCAATCATAAGACGTAAAAATGCACGGTCAAACTTACTTCCTGTTAAACCGGCGAGCTCCTCTTTTTTCTGGGTGGTTGAGTTCATCATTCCCATTGCGGTATGGTCTTGCATGTCTATACCACTTGTTGCTGGGTAGCCCCATTGTCTCTGCCAAAGTAGATAGCTCGTAAGTTCGGCTGGCTCAATCGTAAGCAGTTCACCAGCGAATGTTTTAATCTCACTACGCTGTGAGTTGGTAACGGCGAGTTTTGCCATTTCGATCGTGCCTTCATGGTGTGCGATGAGATTGCCAAGAAAATTTCGGTCATACTGTTCGCCGGTCAATTGACGCCAGATTTTATATGTTTCGGATTCCGCAACAGGCTTCGGAGATGTATCTGCTGATGTCTGCGGGGCAGGTGTCGGGGTTTTTGTCTCGACCAACTTTCCTTTACTTGTCAGAGCAGTTCTGCCAACAAATAGAGTGCCAACCATAACTATGGCTAAGGCCGATAGAATGCTGGTGGTAAGTATGTTGTTTTTCTTCATATATCCTCACATTCAACGTTTACAATTGGATTTTTCGAAGTAACTGGGCATTGACCGCAACGATAATCGTCGAGAACGACATCAAAACTGCACCTATTGCAGGAGATAACACGAACCCTAGACCAGAAGTGACACCGGCCGCCAGTGGAATAGCGAGAGCGTTATAGCCAGTTGCCCAAGCGAGATTCTGCGCCA
>CAZNVG010000127.1:0-1842 GCA_964576475.1 uncultured Candidatus Saccharibacteria bacterium
AAACACTCGAAGACAACATCACCTATACTTACCTCGTCAACGCCCACTGGTCACCTGAGGCTAAATACACATTCGTCAACCTGTTTGACCCGGCACTCGGTATCAACTGGCCCATATCGCAGGAGGAAGCCGTCATATCCGACAAAGACGCAAACCACCCACTGCTCAAAGATGTAACCCCTATGGAAGTTTAGAGAATAAACAATTTTCAGTTTTTAATTTACAATCAATAACCAATGGCACAACCAGCTACGAAATTTGACCTAGAAGAGCGAACCGCTCAGTTTGGCGAAAGCATCATACTGTTCGCGAAGTTAGTCAAGATTGACACTATAACCAAGCAACTCATCGACCAGATTATTCGCTCTGCTACGAGCATCGGTGCAAATTACATGGAGGCAAATGGGGGAAGTTCCAAGAAAGACTTTCGGAACAAGATTCATATTTGTAAGAAAGAGGCACAAGAAACACAACATTGGCTGCGTATGCTCAGTACCGCCCTACCCGAGCGCAAAGATGAATTGCGTATATTATGGCAAGAATGTCACGAATTAGTGTTAATATTTCAAAAAATCACTACTTCTTTGAGATAATGAGTATTGTACTACTGAATGAAAATTGATAATTGGAAGTTTGAAAATTAAGGAGATACTTATGGACGATAGCAAAATATTTATCGTAGGCGCGAATGGACAGCTCGGCACGGCACTCCGCGCACAGTACCCTGGGTCGCAATTTGCTGACCAGGCAGAGCTCGATATCACCAATCGCGATTCTGTAGAGACATTTGACTGGTCTGGCATAGAAGTTATCCTCAATGCCGCCGCCTATACTAATGTCGACGGTGCCGAAACAGCCGAAGGCCGTGTAGCCGCCTGGAACGTTAACGCATCTGCCGTCACCAACCTCGTCCGGGTTGCTCAGAAATATAATATGACTCTACTGCATATCTCGAGCGACTACGTGTTTGACGGCACCAAAATACCCCACACCGAAGATGAAGCGCTGAGCCCACTCGGCGTCTACGGCCAAAGCAAAGCCGCTGGCGACCTGGTTGTCTCGCTCCTGCCTAAGCATTACCTCCTCCGCACCACCTGGGTCATTGGTGAGGGTAAAAACTTTGTGCGTACCATGCTCGGCCTTGCCGAGCGGGGCATTTCCCCAACAGTTGTTGCTGACCAAATAGGCCGCCTCACCTTTACGAGCGAGCTTGTGCGTGCAATCGACCATTTACTAGTGACACAACCCGCCTACGGGACCTACAACGTTACGAATGACGGACCACTTGCCAGTTGGGCAGCAATCACCCGACAGATATTTGCGCTTGCCGGCTACAAAGGCCTAACGGTAACCGACACGACCACTGCAGAATATTTTGCGGGTAAAGCTGGCATCGCGCCCCGCCCGCTTGGCAGCGACATGAGCCTCAAAAAGCTCCACGCCACCGGTTTCACAAGCCACCGCTGGCAAGACGACCTCGCCAACTACATCAGCAAAGAACGCAGCGAAAACGTTTAATTTTCAAGGCACAATTTTCAATTTACAATCAATTATCAAGAAATTAAACTTTCAATAGGCCCAACTTCGTTTTCGCCCAGAAGAGCTGCAGTATTCAAGGTGATAGATATTGGTGCTTTGCCTTATTGGGTCTTGATTGTAAAATGAACATTGAAAATTATTACAGCCCCGTTGATGCATCAAAAATCTTTGTTGCTATTGATGTCTGGTCTATTGAATGAAAATTGAAAATTGGTTATTGAAAATTATCACCACCTTCTCCCTATAAATCATCAACCTTTCGCGCTACAATATAACTTACACATAAAGGAGTACTTCGCTTAT
>CAZNVG010000128.1:0-1827 GCA_964576475.1 uncultured Candidatus Saccharibacteria bacterium
GTCGTTTTGTCATACAGTTACTGTAGCGCTATTCGCCAGTTTCTACAAATTGTATCGAGCGCATCGCAAATTCCATGTAATGCGCCGAGTGCTCAAATGGCACAATCACCCATTGCTTCATGACAGCAGCGCGACCCTTCATGCTTGGTGCGAATATATGCGAACCTTCTAGTGCTGATGCAGCTTTCATCTCATCGCTATCAACTGGCAACTTAAACATCACTCCATCTTCCGCCAGCCCGCCAATCGGCCTCCGCCCTAGCTTCAGCATCGGCATGCCGAACATGTTGAATTTTTTAATACTCAAGGGCGCAAGTTTTTCTGCAAGTTGATCATAAGAGAGCTCCTCCCGCATTGGTCTTCTCCTATTTTTTCCGACGTGCACGCAAAAACTTACCAGCCAAGGTAAGCGATGCATCTGATTGGGTATAGCAATCAAAGAACGTATCAATATCATCGTCTGTTTTCCATATTTTACGATGGTCATAAATATACAGCACAACACGAAAGGCACACTCTGCATACTTTTGAGACCAGTTCAGATGATATTCATTTAATTCTTCCTTGTTGCCACTCAGTCCTTCGTGCACATAGGTGTTACGCAATTTCTTAACAAGTTCACCCATCTGTTTCCAATGTTTGGATTCTGGGTAGTAGTTCTGAAAAATACTTATTACCTCGGCCTCTTTACGACTCTCGTGCGTACTTTTTGCTGTCGCGAGTTCTAGGCAGCGCCAATAGCTTAGTTGCCGCAAATTTGGGTTATCGGTACCCAGTGCCTGGGCCAGCTCTCTCGTAACTCGCTTCAGTCGTACCGCAGATGCAGAGTCACTTACAAATGCCCTAAGCAATTTTTTGAATCGTTTCATCTTGCTAGCATTATCTGTAAGCGTAATGCTATCTTTTGGTAGCACATCTTTTGATGCATCCCACAGTATCTCGACTTCGCCCTTAGGATCTTTCACCAATAAAACATCGATCGATACGAGTACCGTCTTATGTTTTGTCTTCGGGCCGGTGCTAAACATCGTATAACTTTGCGAGCCAAATGTTTGAATAACATTCACACAGGTAGCAAAATCATCAAATCGCGAGCTTACTACGTTGGCAGCTTCAAGTTCATTAAAGGCCATAACGGTTGCCTGAATAGGATGTAGATTGAACTGGTTGATAGAATCTTTGTTTGATATAGAGAACCGCTGCTTGCATCGCTGCTCATATAGGCCGACGGACGCGTCTTCATGAGATTCCATCAGTCTTACTTGCTGGCTAAATAGCTTCTTACTACACCACTCAAACGTTACTCCATCAATAGATAGCTGCCTATGAAACAACGGCAGCGATGAACGTGACTGATGGTAGTATGCTTCAAAATATACCATGTATCGTTTTCGGAGTCGCTGATTAGCCTGTTTTGAACTTTGCTTAAGAGCCTTTATATCGAATGTTTGCTTTTTATGCATCATTAGCAACAGCTTATCATCAAAACTGAACCTATTACCCTCGGTACCTTTACCACCATATAGTTCCCTAAATAGTAGCTCCGCCGGTACATTGTACGCATCGTAAAAATTACTCGGTACGTCTATATTTTCATCACCTTTTTGGAGTATAGATTTCGCATGGTTAGGAATATTCACATAATCGCTATACGCCTCTTGACACTGCTGGTATAGCTGCCGGAGTCGCTCTACACTACTTACCATAATAGCGCTCGACGGTTGTGGATATTGATTGAGTATGTATCATCACTTATCGTTCCGTTAATGAAAATTTGATCAAATTTTTGTTGCCTATTATTCATTTATTAATTAGTTCCCGCCTATT
>CAZNVG010000129.1:0-1812 GCA_964576475.1 uncultured Candidatus Saccharibacteria bacterium
TAGACCACATTCAGTGCATTTGTTACCAAATTTTTCAATCATGTACCGCTTATTGGCCGGTTTAGCTCCTGATTCTATTAACGCTTTATTTGTTTTCCATACAAAGGCACCAGAACATTTATTGCTACAAAAAAGATTGTTCTTGTTCGAATTTGCAAAACATACCTTTCCACAGTGTTTACACTCATAAGTTTTCCTTCCTTTTGACCGACCTGTTTTATAGGTCGTGCCTCGATTATGGGTACTCTTATGACCGTTCAATTGGCGGTACGTTTCAAATGACTTTCCACAGTTACATGTTAACATATAGCTCCTAGCTGAGTTGCAGACTACTTTCTATTTATGCCAAGTCTGCAATTTCAGCTAGTTAGCTACCAGTGCGGTATTACTTTATTCGTCGTTCTACCTGAAGAACCTGAAGCCTTGCATCAGTTCCTTCTTGTCGGTATACGGCTTCGTAGCGATAGCCGTGTACCCCGTATCGTCATCCGGTTCGTGGAACATCACGAATTCGATGCCGTGCTTTTCAAGGTACTTCGAAGTCTTGAAAAGCTCCAATTCATCCCGCACCTCGAAAAGTGCGAAGTGAATCGGGAGGCCCGACTTGTGAGCACCGAACTTGATGCCCGCTTCCTGAGCAGCGTGAGCCGCTTGAATCGGGTAGTACACCTGCTTCATGTCCTTTCGGAGGAAGATGTAAGTGTACGGAATTTTTTGCTTGGTCGTTTTCTTTGCGGTTTTCATTATTTCACCTGTTCCTTGATCACGTTGATAAGGTCTTCGGAGAACTCGATGCCGAACTTCTCCTTCAGCTTCTCCAAGTACTTGGCGCTGCGGAGTTGGTACTCGATCTCCAGCTTGGCAGATTCGAACGCCTGGTTCGGTCGTTGACCGTTATTCAGTTTGTTGGAGTTTGAGATCGGGGTGAAACCGCGATCCGCCGGGTATGATCTGAGAATATTGTAGATCAGGTGATCCGCGGCGCTGTGGGACTTCTGAGCCTTGAAGGCGGCTCGCATTGCCTGGTATTGCTCTTTGCTAATCACGTACTCTTTTTGCATCTACGACATGGTTACTTCTCCTTTGTAGGTACTGCGTTGTACTACGGTTAGAACCCTACTCCCATACCACGAATATATGCTATCATTCTATGGTAAGTCTTATCTTCACAATCACAACAAATCTCAGCACCGTTTTTACCTGACGGGCTGCACTCGTCAATCCTGCCGCACATCGTACAAATGCGACATTCCTTATCCTGGTGTGCGTTACGGGGATCGAACCCGCTTCCTGTGCTTTTAGAGAGCCTTGCTTGACCAATCAGCTTAACGCACGAACACAGTATATGTCCAACTCTATTATTTAGCAACTGATTTTGGGCATTGCTAAAAACTCTACGAATCAAGCACTTACCCATACCATGAGTGAACCTGCGTTGTTACCTCTGATCTAGCACCACACAACTTGCACTGGTTCCAGTAGTCTGTGCTGGCTTTGTTTAGATAGCTGCCCTCGTAGTAGCTTTCTTTGGGTTCGATTTCCTCATGAGGGCATTCTCTGAGTAGCATATTCAACTGGTTCTGGTGCTTCGCAATCGTGTTTTGCTTACGCTTGATCTTGTTCTTTAGTGCTTGATATGATGGACTCATATTACCCCACGTGAATAATCTTGTCGAAACCTTCCGCCTCAGTTGGCTCTTCCCAGCCATTGATCATCGAGCGCATCACGTTGTCAGGAATTGTCTTTCCTTCTCGGGAAGCAAGTCTACGTGCTAGCTCTGCTTTGTCCGGAGTAGGGAAGACCACTGCGAT
>CAZNVG010000130.1:0-1804 GCA_964576475.1 uncultured Candidatus Saccharibacteria bacterium
CCTCTACAATATCGTTCAATTCAACGCCCAGTAGATACGCCGCCGCAACCGCCGCTGTCATATTGTAGGCATTAAATTCACCTGGCAGGTTAGTGGCAAGCTCGAGTTTCGTTTGATGATCAATAGTGATTTTTGCTTCAGTCCCTTTGCGGTAAAGCTTGATATCATCGATATGCGCCTCGGCCTCGAGGTGTTTACCATAGGTGATTTTTTGCTCACTTGCCAGGAACTTATCAAAATACTCAAACCATTCATCATCGCGATTGAGCACGATATACTTTGGATCACCGGCAAACAATCTGCCTTTTACTTCGGCGTATGCCTCCATCGTACCGTGATAATCTAGGTGATCTTGCGTTAAGTTAGTCATAATCGCCATCTCTACCGGTACACCATGCAGTTTATGCTGATGGATAGCATGGCTCGGGAATTCCATCACCACAAAATCAACTTTTGCTTGCTTAGCATCACGAAAGAACTGCTGCATCCGCACGGTCGATCCTACCGTCATATTAAGGTCGTTACGCTTGGCAACCCCTCCAACTTCAATCGTCGCCGTACTAAACATCGCTGTTTTTTTACCCGCTTCTTTTAAAATCTCATTGAGGTAGTTTACGGTCGTCGTTTTGCCGTTCGTCCCAGTAACGCCAATCACCCGCAAATTTCGCGCCGGGTGGCCATAACGCGCCGCAACCAACCGCACGCGTGCCTTACGGTAGCTTTCCTCCAAGGCCCGCACTGCCCCCTTGGGCAATGCTTTACGAACACCCTTCACCAACTGGTTCTTCATGGTTCTATTTTACATCATTATTCTATGTATGAACTAGCGGTTTAAGTACCCTTCCACACAGATATTAACATTTTTATATATTTAAAAAGGATAATCCCTTAACAGATAAGATAACTTGTCAGTACCTACATTGCCAAAAATTCACCTACTTCAGCCTGTTGCTTGCGACGATCAGTCGTTGCGTATTCGCTAACAAATTTAGCGTAGCGCTTTTGCTCTTTACCGCTTTCAATACCCACTCGCTCAGGATGTACCCAGTCACACTCTTGCGGTCCAATATATTGTCGATAACTAGACCATCGCCAGGTGGCGTAATTGCGCGGATTAAGATGAATGTATCGAGTTATATGGGCAAGGTATGGCTCGCTACTAATATGCGACGCGCGAAAACTCGCCTGGAATACGTGACCCTTAGATTTATACTTTTTGTTGTAATGCATTGAGTAGCTTGTCCCGACCGAGCGCATATACCCCGAAATCGCCTCGGTATTCTCCTGATAGAGCAGTAAGTGAAAATGTGTGCCCATCAAGCAATAGGCGATCACCTCAACTTCGTACGTTTTTATGCCAGTTTCTGGGTCGTCGTTCTCAGCTAAGTGTTTTTGTAATAGGTGCAGAAAATAAGCTCGATCCTCTGCATCGAGAAACAAAGAACGCTCACCCGAAGCACGATTATACACATGATAAAACGCTGGAGCGTCATACTTCTTCACAACATGTTTCGTAGGCATATCTACAATATACAGCAATTTATTTAATCTGTTAAGGGATTATCCTTTATATCTGTAGGATGGACATATGCGTAGGATTCAAGCGCGCCTAGAAGAACCAATCAAACGATTCCTGCGTTAAAACAAATTGCTAGCTATAGAACTGCACGCCAGCTTGCTGGGGTGTCGCCTCTATTTTATGAGGAAAATATGGTATAATTACCCCTAGTGAAAATTTTGGGCATAGAGAGTAGTTGCGATGAAACCGCTGCCGCTGTGGTAGAGGATGGGTTTCGTTTGCTCT
>CAZNVG010000131.1:0-1672 GCA_964576475.1 uncultured Candidatus Saccharibacteria bacterium
CCTAGAAAAAATCGCCCCACAGGGCGACAATTTCCGTTTTAGTTCCGATTTGGTGGCACTTTACGCCAAAGCTCGAACCTATTTCGAGCGAAGCTCGTAAGCTCAGCCCCGACGCCTGTGCCAGCAAAGCTGGCACGCGTCCAGCCAGAAAAACCGCCCCTTGAATCATTTTTGAATTTCCCCCCGCCGTATTTTTCTTTTTAGTTGAAAGGGTTGGATTTTCTGGTGGTTCGACTACTGCAAGCAGTAGAGGCGTTGGGGCTTCGCTCAGGCGGCTAAAGCCGCCACGCTTCGCGTTAACAACCCTAGTCATTATTTTGCATCAGGAACTGGTATGACCTTGCCAGGGAATAGCGCAGAATACGCGTCGATGAAACTTTGTCGCACGGAATTATATGAATTAACATTCGTATTGTATGTAGCGACCATATCATTATAGATTTCTCGATTATGGTTGTAGGCATCAACATTCTTATTGTAGGTGGCGATATCTCCATAATAGAGATTTTGTTGCATATACGCTTTTATACTATCGAGATGCGCAGCCTGGAAGTCATCAAGGTTCTTACTCTCGGTGTCGAGTTGATCACTTTGAGATTTGATATTCGCAATTTCGCTATCTATGTTTTGATTAAAATCAATATTTGCTTGTACTGTTTTGTCTTGATCGGAGAAATATTTACTAAAATGCTCTCGTAATGGGCTCGACATCTCAGACAAATCAACTTCCGAGCCAGCAAGTGAGTGCAATTCATTCACAAAGACGGTTGCATCTTCTTTCTGATATGGCTTGGCATCGTTCGTAAGTGCGTCAGAAGTCTTTGATTCATAAAGCATCGTTAACTCACCTCCTATTGCCGTCCGATCATCATATGACATATCATTCCATACAGCGTGGAGTGTTTCGTGCGCTACAGACGTCAACTCTGTAGGTTTTAGCTGGTCGTCATTGATTTGTAATATGTATATTTTATGAGAACTTGGTAGGTAACAACCGAACTCGATTATTTCATCGTCGTGCGGACAATTGCTAGCGAGCGTATCGGCGTCAACAAATTCAGGATTATTACTCAAGAACACTGCTTGTCCGTGCATATTTAGCCCAGCGTCGCGACCAGCTTCTTTTATTTCGCTAGATGCCGATGAAAACATAACTGTAGAAGTGTCAGAAGCAGGTTGCCAGAAGAAAATGAGAAATAAAACAAGTACTATGGAGCTTCCAAAAAGCCATTTGCGCAGACGATAATGCGGCTGCTTTGAAGTATTTTTAGCAGTTGAGGCGTGTACACGTGTTACCTTTTTATTATGAGATGGAGCGGTCTTGTACTTATCGTGTAGATAGTCATTTTTGTATGTCGTCATCGGAACCTATTCCCTAAAAAGTGCATCAAGGAGAGAACCAAGTAGTGGGGCGTTGATTGCACCAAGCGACATAGAGAAAAATTGTTTATCTTGCCCATCCATAACAAATACGTGTCCTGCATGAATGAGTGTTCGACCATACTCATCCAATTCCTTTTCCCTGAATGTGCCTTTTCTGCGTATTGAATCTTCTTCAATGATTAAGCCACCGATATCAAGCGTCTCTCCGTTTCTAACTTTACGATACAATTCATTGACAACGTGCTGTGCAAGAACGGCATCTGTAATCTTTACGATTTCTGAAAAAATG
>CAZNVG010000132.1:0-1661 GCA_964576475.1 uncultured Candidatus Saccharibacteria bacterium
TGTTCTCATACGTTTAAGGTCTTTCTGGGCGTTTTGGCACCCACCGTTCCTTTGTGGGCCGTATCAGTGCTCATAACGTTGATAATCTGGCTCCCCATGTGTTTAACTGTCCCCACACTGCGGGAGAACAATATCAGTTGCATCAAAAAACTGGGGATTTTAAGCAAAGTGAGCAAGAGTCCGATTGCTACAGCAATTGAGATCAGTGAGTTGTTTGTCTGTTCAGGTAGTGCAAGGAATGATCCGGCCAGTTGAATAGTAACGACATGAATAAATATCATGAAAACCGAGACTAAATAGCTCTTTATTGCCATTTCAGCAAAGTCGGCGGTTTTCGGAAGTGTCCAGAGCAAGAATATAAATGGAGAAAGAACAGCTCCAAGCGCAATGACGATCAAACGGGTGATATACATGAGGAGCAGTACGATCGCCACAATGAGAAACAGTAGCAAGAATATGAGTGTTATAAGTGGTGTTGTGCCGGTCGTAATGTTTTGTAAGGTAATAGCGTTGGTGATCCAGGCATGATTCAGTCCTCCGGTTGCTGATATAACTCCTGCTACTAGCACATTGCAGGTTTTGACTGCGTAATCTGCTAGGAACAACGACACATTCGTTCCCAGGAATGCTAGACCAATACGAGGCAAGAGGTGTTTAAACTCGATTTCCTCAAACCCGAATGTTGAAGCACTCATAAATTGTAGTCCTAATAGTGCTACAACCAGAACAAAGAGCGTGTCGGTAATACCAAGCATAATAAGCCAGAACTTCACTATCGTTGCGTTTGTGAGAAGTTGAGGTGTCGTTGTAAGGAGAGTCATGATGCCATCCACCACAGGCTTTGTAGAGCTTTCCACAATATTTTGGATAAACCCGTTGACTGCATCGATGAGTACTTGAGTTAATCCCTCGTTTGGTTTCACACTTTCTATTTGAGTTAACGGCAGACTAGTGATCGTTGAACTATCAGCATTGCCAACCAATGCTCCTTGCAGGAGCGAAACGATTCCGTTCGCTGCAATAACGAGAACTAGCCCGAGCAGTGCATTGCGAATTGTTTTCTTAGCATCTTCGAGCACTTCAGGCCTGCCAGTTGAAGTTATGTATAAGTACCCTCCGCGCAAAAGAAAAAATACAGCGGATATAGAAGCAATTAAGGTTATAATCTTGAGCGTGTCAGTGGTGTATGAACTAATTTCAGGAATTGCCGATGCTGCAAAAACAGAATGAGGAAAGAATAACGAGGTTACTATGATACCGGCCAAAAGCATCAGTTTTAACATAATGTATTAGGTTGTGCATACGTAATATTTACTGCGTGGCACCAAATGCACCGGTCGCCAAGTCAGATACGATATTGGTCAAGACAAAAGCGCCGAGAACCACTGCAAGTCCAATTGCTGAATATAAAATTGTCTTCTTTGAGCGGTCTAGCATTTCTGGATTACCGGAACTGGTGATATATCCAAATCCGCCCCAGACAAAAAATCCAGCTGAAACCAGGCCAGCAATTTTTACGAGGATGAGAATGACGCTTTTGATGAATGTTTCGATATTTGCAACATCACCTGTTGCAGCGTAGGCCGGCGATGCAAATACTAATACAGTTATTGCGAGTGAAGATAATGTAAATAATTTCTTGTTCATAACCCACCTCCTTA
>CAZNVG010000133.1:0-1613 GCA_964576475.1 uncultured Candidatus Saccharibacteria bacterium
TCGACATGTTCAAAGGATAGAATAAACCTTAGTCATATGAATAGAAATAGAGCACAAAGTTGTGCTCTATTTCTGTGGATGATGACCCTAGATTTGGGCGATGATCCAGATGCAGGCCGCGAGGCTCAGCAAGAATATGCTTAGGCCTACTGGGGAACCCCAGCTGAACCATGAGCCCCACGAACGCCAATGTTTCTTGGACATTTCGTACCAGCGCATCTCGTCTTCTTTTGTCATTTTTGACATAACGACTCCTTATACTTAGTAATGAGTCTCTTGTTAAGCGTTTGCCAGAAGTAGTTATTCCAGAGAAGGAGCTACCGGGAGCCTGGACTTATTAACACGGCTATTATATCAGATTAATGTTCGTGTTCTGGTTACCTAAATTTTATACTGCAACCGCCTGGATAATTTCAGTCAATCGCGTTGTCATTGCCTCGTCAACTGACTTCAGGTCAAAGTTGAAGTCGTTGCTTGTGACGACGGCAAACCGGTGATAAACCTCTGCGCCCATTGTCCGTGCCACGTCCTGCAGGTGCACACAGGGTAGTATTGCTGTAGCTCCTGATCCCACTCCAACCAGTACTACACGCTTGCCCTCACAGGCGTCACCCAGCATGCCGTCGAGCGCGTTTTTTAAAACACCCGAGTACGAACCGTTATAAATTGGAGTTATCATAAATACTACCTCTGCTTTGGCTATCGCAGATGCAAGGCCCTCTACATTTTGGTCATTACTCAAGCTTGGGTTTTTGTGCCAGGTATGTTGGGCAAGCGGTAAGGGCTTGTATCCTAACTTCCAAACCACCGGACTAGCGCCCTGCTCTTTTGCTAGGTTTTCGATAACATCAACGATGAAGTTACTCTTTGATTCTTCTTGTCTAACACTGCCACCGATAATTAACATATTTTTGCTCATGGGGTAATCTTACCATTTTCTCTTGGCTTGGGGTTATGATTGCCTTAGATCAAAGGTGGTTAGTTCTTCATGGCGTGGATGCTGTCCTACTCTGGATTCGTCTAGGCATGACAAAACGACTGAATCTATTGTTCCTACCATCCGTACATTATAAGGTAGTTCATGTATAGCTGCTTCCAGTGTCTGTTCATCAAGGTCTCGAGCAATTGTTATGTGTGGTTGGAAGTCGCTTTCATATCGTGAAGATTCTTTAAAGTAGTAGTCACTGTAGATTGCCAAACTCTTTCTTATGCGAAGTTGTAACTGGTCTAAAATGCTGTTTCGTTTGGTGGCAAAGACGTACAACATCCCCGTGCCGGAATCGGGGTCCGAGCTTTCTCGTACTAACCTGTCAAACTCGAGTTGCAGAGGTTCTTTCACCTTTCCTAAGGCGCTCAGACATTCCTCGAGTGTATGTCTAATGTCAGTAAGATCAGATTCATTTATATAGGCCATTTGCTTGAGTGTAATATGTAAGTCAAATGGCTTATCATACTGCTTCCTGAACCCCTTCAACCAAGCTGGCTCATTGGTAAGTACGACGGTACAGTAAATTGCATAAACTTTGCGCTCGCTCATGTCGCAAGTATAACAAAACTAAAAACACATTCTTGGCTCCCGTTGAGTGAAGTGCCTCGCAACTTTAGCTTTGAGG
>CAZNVG010000134.1:0-1592 GCA_964576475.1 uncultured Candidatus Saccharibacteria bacterium
CCGATCTGTTATGCAACTCAACGCCGAAGACGGCGGCAATCGCAAACACATTCAGGTGCAGCTGCCCGAACCGACAGACGAGAAGAGCGAAGCCTACAAAGCCGGCTACCTCAAAATCAGCGATATTGCCCGTGAACGCACCAATCGTGCCGGCGAAAAGATTAAGACGGATTACGCTGACAAGCTTGCCGAGCGCGATACACCGCTTGATATTGGCTACCGCACCTACCAGCTGAGCGACACCAACTTCCGCAAATGGCAAAGCAGCGCCACAAACGACCTGGGCGAATTGCAAGCTCGCCTCGACCTCATGCGCGAAAGTGCCGACGACAACGCCAGCGAAGCCGATATGCTGGTAGAAGTGATGCTCAAAATGGGCCTGCCACTCACGAATCGTACGCAAACGCGCGACATTTCTGGTTTAACGGTCCACCAAGTCGTCCCCGAAGATGAAGAGCATGTCGAAGTGCAGCCGGTGTTTTACTTAAACGAACACGTAAAGCCAACACTCGAACAACTCCGCGCCATCGTCACCGAACTCACCCCAAGCAAATTCGTCATACTCGACGATGCATTCCAAGGCGATAATCAACTGAAGACAAACCTGGTACAAACCTGTAAAAGCTACGAAGTAGAACTCTGGACGGTGTGACATGCAGGATAGACTAAAAGAGATCATTGAAAGCCTCGGTGTCGCCGAAAAGGATGTGGTTGAAAAGAATTTCTTAGAAAAACTTAAGCTGTGGGCACGGCTCATTGATGATGTAGAAGTGGGCCTTCCCTATATTAGCGATCTAAGCAATACTCAGAATTATTTCAATCAATCTAAGACGCAGTACGAGCAGATATTGAATACAATCTCTGGGATGAACATTGCGCAAGACGACGGACGTGTTGGTCAAATTCGAAGCCAATATGATAACTATCGGCAGTATGTAAATCAGCTCATTGAGCTAAAGCAAAAAATTCAAGCCCTAACTGAAGATACGACGGATGTTAATGCCCTAAAAAAGGTTGTTGCAGACGCCAAGAAACAACGTGTTGAATTCGAGAAATCTTTCACCGAGAATCTTGAAAAACAAACGAAGGGTAGCCAGCGTACTCTTGCGGAACACTTTGAAGCTCGGTTGAACGAGCTAAAAACTGACAAGAACACTGATCCTGCCGAATGGATGAGGAAAAGGACATTCTGGTTGAGGATATTGGGTGGTGCGTTAGTTGTTATGATATTGATATATATCCTCTTGGTATCCAATGGCCTGATAAAGGGCTATGAGTTACCTGTCGCGATTGCCAAGGCTGCGCTGATCGCCTTACTTTATCTTCAGTATCATTTTGCTACTAAAAATTATCACATCTACGCAGACCTAGTAGCTAAATATGAGCACTTGAAGGTGATATCAAAAACTATTACTGATTTCACAGCAGCTTCATTCGACAATCCATCCCTCAGCGAGGCCGTATACAGCAATGCAGCCAAAACTCTTTTCAGCGAGCTTAACAGCGGACATATGAAACAACAGCCTGGAGATTCGTCGATAATTGAAAATTTTATAAATCAGGTTCCAAAGGCTAGCTAATAAATGAAGATT
>CAZNVG010000135.1:0-1505 GCA_964576475.1 uncultured Candidatus Saccharibacteria bacterium
GAGGAAGGAGTCAACGCGCTGCAAGCATGCGGAGTGACCGTACTCATGACAGTTGGTCATCACCGCAAATTAGCCATCGTGGATAATGCCATATTGTGGGAAGGAAGTTTAAATATTTTATCGCAGAACGATAGCTGTGAAATTATGCGCCGCATCAGTTCTGAGATTATCACCCTGCAGACTGTTGATTACCTTGGCTTAGACAGATTTTACAGAGTGGAGTAAACTGAGGAGGAATTATGAACAATGATGCGTATCAGTACACAGAAGAAGATGTCGAGAAAACACTTCATTTTCTCAGTACAAATTTCCCGAAAATAGCCACTCCAGAGAATGCGATTAAAGTCCTCGTGTATATGCGTGAGCAGACGAGAAGCATTGAAGAGCTGTCACCCGAAGAGCTGGATGTAGTAATGCAAAACCAACAAGATGACTAGTCGATAGTTCAACATTTTGTGAATAGTATGAAATTTGTGTTGTAGAATAGTCTACTACTGTTTATCCGTTACGAAACTTCTTGTGTTTTATTCATTATGCTTATGTAGCTGGCTTTTATTATCCGTTGTTGCTACGTTTGAAAGGTAATCTATTTTATCTATCGGAGGGTCATACATGATCAGAAGTTCCACAAGAATCAAAATAGTAGCGCTCCTCGTGGCGTTCGGGTTGCCGTTTTTACTAGCGCCTCCCGCATTTGCCGCAACGGGTGACGTATCGCAAGTCGAAGACTTCATACGAAACGTCATCAAAGTCGTAGCAGGATTAGCCGGTCTCATTGCGACCGGTTTTTTTGTTGTCGGCGGCTTTGGCTACATAACCAGCTCGGGAAACCCTGAGCATCTCGATCGAGCAAAACGTACGCTGCTCTGGTCGGGCATAGGCTTAGCGATAGTCATCGCAGCTTTCGTGATTAGCAATATCATTACGACAATAGCGACCAACGCCTTCGGGAGCTAGTGAAACAATGGAGAATATCCTCCCCATGAGTTTCCATCTCATGGCGGATTCTTCAGGGGCTATAAGTGCGATGCGGCAATACGTCACGCCGACGATGCAGACATTGACGTCGCTCGCTGCTCTCGCCAGTGTCTTCTTTATCGTGTGGGGCGGCTTCCTCTATATGAGCAGCCGTGGCAATCCAGATAAACTAGACCAAGCAAAACGAGTATTGAAAAATGCGCTTATTGGGCTAGTTATCGTGCTCGGTGCTGGAACGTTGACGGCTATTCTCAGTGGAGCAATGGGTCATGCGACAAACCCGAGCTCCGCGATACTGCCAAGTCTGCAAACAATAACACCAAATAGTCCTGGCAATGGTCTGGTCGACGTAATCATCAAAGCCATTACCGGTCTTATAAATAACATCATCCAGGCTGTAGCAGCTCCATTCTTGGCAGCACTAGATTTCTTTACAAAGAGCACGCCACTTATGACAAGTAATAGTGCTGTGTTCAATCTTTGGCTCGCAATGGTTGGTATTACGGATGTGCTCTTTGTAGTTATTG